>CABHOJ010000090.1 GCA_902168195.1 uncultured Methylotenera sp. | reverse complement strand
CAGGTGCCCAATCCGCTCGCGCTGGCGGCGATCGACGATATTGCCGTCACCGAACAAGTCTCCCGCATCATGGCCGCCGAGGCCCGCGCCGTCGGTATCCACTGGTCTTTTACACCCGTTCTCGACATCAACGCGGCAACGCGCAGTTCGATTGTCGCGACACGCAGCTTCGGATCGGATCCCGACCGCATCGCGCGTCATGCGCTGGCGCAAATCCGAGTGTTTCAGCAGACCGGCGTCGCCGCGACGGCGAAACATTGGCCGGGCGAAGGCTATGATGCCCGTGACCAGCATCTGGTGACGACCATCAACCCGCTTTCCATGGACGAGTGGGAAGCGACCTTCGGCCGCCTTTACCGGGCGGCGATCAATGAAGGTGTTCTCGCCGTTATGTCCGCGCATATCGCGCTTCCCTCCTTTGCCGGCGAGGAAGGTGCAGAAGGCGTCGAGCTTTACCGGCCGGCATCGATCAGTTCGATCCTGACGACAAAACTGCTGCGCGAAAAACTCGGGTTTAACGGCATTGTCGTCTCCGATGCCTCTGAAATGGCCGGGCTTTCCTCATTCATGGCCATCACTGAAGGCAAGGCGGAGCTGCTGCGCGCCGGCAACGATGTCATCCTGTTTTCCAACGATCCCGAAAGACATTTCTCGGCAGTGCTGGAGGCAGTGCGTTCAGGTCTCGTTTCCCAAAAACGACTGGCCGATGCCGTTACCCGGGTGCTCGGGTTGAAAGCCAGCCTCGGTCTTCATCGGCGCGAGCCGCCTCCGCCGATTCCGGCTCAGGCGACCGAGGCGATGGCGCCGATATTGCGCCGCGCTCCCGTTGTTGAAAAGGACGTGGCCAACCTTCTTCCGATCTCTCCCGCAACACATCAACGTATCCTTTTGATCGCGCCTGGGATCGTCGAACCGCTGTGGAACGAGACTATACCGATCCGTTTTCCCGATCTTTTGAAAGCCGAAGGCTTCGACGTCACGGTTCAGCCGATGGGCCAGCCATTCGATATCAACGATTACGACCTCGTGATCTATGCTTTTTCCGAGGAGACCCTGTTGACGAGGGGACGCATATTCCTCGACTGGACCAGGCTTGGTGGCGGGATGCGCGGTGCCATGCAACGGTCGTGGCAACACGTGCCAACACTCATGATCTCGTTCGGCTATCCCTATTACCTCTACGATGCGCCGCGCGTGCCGACTTACGTCAACGCCTGGGCGACGATGGACGGCATGCAGGAAGCCGTTGTCGATCTGCTTCTGGGGCGCGCGACCTGGAGTGGCAAAAGCCCCATCGACGCGTTCGCCGATGCACCGGACGCCCTGATATCGCCGTTCGCTTTCCTCGCCATGCCGGGGACCACGGCCGCCGAGCAAAGGCGTTGCGCCATGCAATGGGCCAGGAATCGTCATCAGTCACTGATCGAACTGGGCAGGAACCTCGCTTTCAATTACGTCAAGACACCAGGGCGCAAGATCCGTATCGGTTATCTCTCCGGGGACTTCAGGCTGCATCCGCTGGCGTTCCTCATCACGGAGATGATCGAGCTGCACGACGGCGAGAAGTTCGAGATATTCGCCTATTCCTATGCGCGTGACGACAAGACCAGGGAGCGCAAGCGCCTTGAAGAGGCGTTTGACCATTTTGTCGACATCACCGCGATGTCCATGCCGGAAGCCGCACGCAAGATCCACGCGGACCAGATCGATATCCTGGTCGATCTCACCGGTTTCACGCAGAGCAGCCGCAGCGGCATCCTGGCCATGCGGCCGGCGCCGGTCCAGGTCAACTGGCTCGGCTACCCCGGTACGATGGGGGCGCCTTACATCGACTACCTGATCAGCGACGCCCTCATCACCCCGGCCCCTGCCGCAGTCGATTACAGCGAAAAACTCGTCTTGATGCCGCACAGCTACCAGCCTAACGACCGTAACCGGCCCATCGGCAAATCGCCCTTGCGCGCAGATTACGGCCTACCGGAAGACGGCTTCGTCTTCTGTTGCTTCAACCAGTCCTTCAAGATCGTGCCGGAAGTCTTCGCGTGCTGGATACGCTTGCTGAAGACCGTACCCGGCAGTGTGCTGTGGCTGCTGGAATGCAACATCTGGGCGAAACGGAACCTGATCCAGGCAGCGGAAGCCCAGGGCATCGACGGCGGGCGCTTGATCTTCGCGCCACGCGTCCCTATCGCCGACCATTTGGCGCGCCACGACCTGGCGGATCTATTCCTCGATACCGTGCCCTACAACGCCCATACGACGGCCAGCGACGCGCTATGGATGTGCCTGCCGGTGGTCACCATCGCCGGGGATACCTTCGCCTCACGGGTGGCCGCCAGCCTGTTGCGCGCCGCCAATCTGCCAGAACTCGTCACCGACTCGCTGGACGCTTACGAAGCGCTGGCCTATCAGCTGGCAACGGATCCGGGGCTGCTCGAACATTACCGGGAACGCCTGCTGCACAACTCGTCCGAGATTCCACTCTTCAATACGGCAGCGTTCACCACAGCGCTGGAACAGGCTTACCGGCAGATGTACCAGAGCTACATCGACGGCAAGCCACCCAAGGCATTCAGCGTCAGCTGATCCACTGCCCGTCTACTAGGCTCAATGGACACGCAGGGTCGGTGCGCTGCTCAGCATCGCCATGGCTGCGATATTGATATCTGCGACCAGCACGCCATCCAGCAGTCCGTTCTCGTCCAGCAACGGCATCGAGATCGTCAGGCAGAAATCCTCGGTCGCCGTCGAGAGATAGATGCTGGAGAAATACGGCTGCAGAGTTTCCGTGACATTGCGGTAATAGGTCATGGTGGCGCGGTCGATGCCTGAGCCGCCGGCCTTGATCTTCCCGTACATCGTCGGATTGATCCAGTTCGGATAACGCTGGCGCCCTTCCGCATCCAGCTCGAAGATCACCTCGAAGAAGCGATGTTCTGCAAAGCAACCGTCCAATGCATGCGAATCGCTTGAGCGCTTGAGGGTGGCGATATGCCGCAAGGCCTCCATCGCACGTTCCTGCCAGTCGGAATAGAAATCCTCGGTCGGTTCGACCATGCGTGGCGGTTCGTCCTCGACCACGATGATGCTGCCTATGGTGGCCTTGCCGATCTTCTTCAGCATCGCCGCACGCTCCGCCGCCGCTACGCTGTTGCTGGGAAGCCCCTGTTTACCATTGACCACGGCGATGGAGATGCTGGCGACCGGGTGTTCCTTGCCGTCGTCCGTCGTGAAAAAGCCGCGCTCCAGGTCCGCGTTATCGTAGAGGTGCATCGCCAGAGCCTGGAAGCGGCTGATGACGCCGAGCAGCGCCGGGATCAGTCCTGGCTGTTCGCGTTCCATGATCAGCACGAAGTCGTCGCCGCCGATATGGCCGACCAGGGTGTAAGACTGCCCGAGGAAGATGAGTCGCAGGATCTCGGCCAACAGCCGGATCATGGCATCGCCACGGATAAACCCGTAACGGTCGTTGTAAGCCTTGAAGTGATCGAGGTCGATGTAGACCAGCGTGGTGGACGGATTGTTGCGCAAGCTGACATCCAGCGCCTGCCGCAGGCTGGGGCCGGTCGTCAGCTGGCTCAGGGGATGCAGGCTGCCGGTCGTGCTCTTGCGCGAGATGAGCTGGGCCATGATCTCCATCGGCTGCAGGATGCCCAGGTAATTGCCATCGTCGCTGACCAGCACCCAGGGGGCAGCCTCGCTGCGCTCCAGATAGAGGCTTCTGGCCAGCAAGGATGCGGGTGTGGTGTGGGTGACGAGTTTAGGCAACGGCTCGCAGCAGGCACCCAGGTTACCGTGATGCGCCGACAGCAGCCTGCCACGCTTGAGCAGGCCCAGCGGGCGCCCATGGTCGAGCACGACGGCGATCGCCATGTCCGGATGGGTCTTGAACAGCCCCTTGGCTTCCTTCAGCGGCGTATTGATATCCAGTGTGATGCCCGGATTGACGTACTCAGTCAGCCGGAACTCGTCGGGAATGTGCGAACGGTGGGATTCGTCGCGTACCGGCAAGGCATTGATATGCACCGGCGGTACCACCGCGGGCCGGGCGAAATAATAACCTTGCGCATAGGACAGGCCGAGATCCTGGCAGAAGGTGATGTCCTCCACCCGCTCCAGCCCTTCTGCCACCACGGTACAACCCAGGCGCTGCGCCATGGAGATGATGGCTTCGAGCAACACGGTGCGGACCCGGCTGCCTTGGGCCTCATGCACGATGGCCCGGTCGATCTTGATGAAGTCCGCCCTGACCGCAGCCAGCGTACGCAAGCCATTGAAGCCAGAGCCCATATCATCCAGCGCGATACGCAGGCCATGGGTGCGGATCCTGTCGCAATATTCGGCCAGCAGTTCAGGCTCGACCTCCTCGCTCTCCATGATCTCGATGATGATGTCGCGCTGGTCGATGCCCAGCGCGGTCAACTGTTGCAGGAAACCTTGCAGCCAGTGCAGCTGCATGATGGTTTGCGGCAGGACGTTGATGAACAACGGCGTGCCCTTCTCGATACTGGCGGCCTTGCCTTGCAGCGCCTTGAGCTGGCAGTGGCTGTCGAGCACATGGGTGCAATGCAGTTGTCGCGCCAGCCTGAAGGCTTCCTCCCCGCTCAGGAGCTTGTTGTCCGGGCCCATGACGCGGCATAGCGCCTCGTAGCCGAAGATCTTGCCTTTCTGCGAGAAATCGATGATGGGCTGGAAATGCATCTGGATCGAATTCGGCATATCCCCCAGTAACCAGGGATGTTTCTTCCTGGCGTAGTACATGCCGAATGGCAAGGTCGAGGATAGCGCGGCCTCGGGCGCGATCGCGGTACAGTCTTCGATCTGCATGACGAAGGCATCCTCGAGCAAGGCTGCCGGCGTGGTCTCCGCGATGCTGTCCAGCGTCGCCAGCAAGTCCGCTTCATCATCACACGCCAGTGTCAGTACCGAGTTGCTGGCGCCTGCTGCATCATCCTTTGATGCGACCAGGTTTTTCCCCATTGGTATATGCAAGTAGAGTTTCATAGAATCGCTTTTATATTTGTTATCAAAGACTCAGCAAACCTTGTGCCATGCCCCTATGGCCTTGTTTCGTCGATTTTCGGAGTATCCTTGGTGCAAACGGCGGCGGGATGCACTCGATATGTGCAAGCGCAAGTGATGCAAGCGGTTGGCACAACGGGCGTTGCAGTCTGCAGGTTTGTGATAAAGTCAGCGAAAAAATAACGACGATTCAGGGAAACGTATGGCGGCGATCGATATCACACCAGTCCTCAAGTTCATGGTCGACAAGAACGGCTCAGACCTGTTCTTCAGCACCGATGCGCCTATCCATATCGAGATCGAGGGCAAGACACTGCCGGTGAACAACCAGGTGATGGCGCCAGGCATGATCAAGGAGATCGCCTATGCGCTGATGTCGCCCGCCCAGATCAAGGAGTTCGAAGAGACGCTGGAAATGAATTTCGCCTACAGCGCCAAGGGCATCGACGAAGCGCGCTTCCGCGTCAACGTCTTCCGCCAGCGCGGCGATGTCGCCATGGTCATCCGCGCCATCAAGGCCGTGATCCCCAATTTCGAGTCGCTGGGCCTGCCGCCTATCCTCAAGGATCTCATCATGCGCCAGCGCGGCTTGCTGCTGGTCGTGGGTTCCACCGGCTCCGGTAAATCGACCACGCTGGCGTCGATGATCGATTACCGCAACGAGACCACCACCGGGCACATCCTGACGCTGGAAGACCCGATCGAATTCATCCATCGCCACAAGAAGTCCATCGTCGACCAGCGCGAAGTCGGCCTCGATACCCTGTCCTTCGACAATGGCCTGAAGAACGCCATGCGCCAGGCGCCGGACGTGATCCTGATCGGCGAAGTGCGCGACATGGAAGGGATGAAACAGGCCATGGCCTATGCCGAGACCGGCCACCTGTGTCTCGCCACGCTGCACGCCAATAACGCTAACCAGGCCATCGAGCGCATCATCTCCTTCTTCCCGGAGGAAGGGAAAGCCGGCTTGCTGCTTGGTATCGCGCTCAACCTTGTCGGCATCGTCTCGCAGCGCCTCGTGCCAGGCACGCAGACCAAACGTGTAGCGGCGATGGAAGTCATGATCAACATCCCCTACATCTCTGACCTGATCCAGAAATCCAAGCTGGAAGAGATCAAGGAAGTCATGGCCAACAACAACGACATCGGCATGTGCACCTTCGACCAATCGCTGTTCCGGCTCTATAGCAACGGCAAGATCACAGAAGACCATGCCTTGGCCAACGCCGATTCACGTAACGACCTCTCGTTGAAGATCCGCTTCGCGCAAGAGGGCGCCAAGGGCGGGTTCGAGTAGCATGTGGATTTGAATTGGAGAACGGCCTGAGATGACCACCGTCAGCGTCAAGAAGCTCAACGAGACTACCTTTGAAGTGAAGGTGGAAGCGCACAGCACGACGACGCACGTGGTCACCGTCCAGCCCGAATATGCCATCAAACTGACTGGCGGCAAGGCCCCGACGGAACAACTGGTCAGCCGGTCCTTCGATTACCTGCTAGAACGTGAATCCAATACCAGCATCCTGCGTAGCTTCGACCTCCCGGTCATCGGCCGCTACTTCCCGGATTACGAGCGCACGATCCAGTCGCTGCTCGACTGACCTTTTCTAGTTATTCATTCCTGGCTTGCCGCATAGACCGCGGATGCCACGATCAGCAGGCCTCCTACCCATTCGTTCCATGTCATGACTTCGTTGGCCAGGTAATACGAGGCGATCGCGGCCACCACCAACTCGAACAGGAAGATCACCGCGGCTCGCGATGCCTGGATCTGCGTGATGCCGTATTGCACAAGGAAAGTCGCGGCCATCAGCAGCAGTGCGATCAGGCCCATGACCAGCCAGTTGGTCAGTGTGAAGAACGCCGGACCGGGAAAAGGCAGGTGCTCCAACGGCATCATGACGATGGACATGCCGATGACACCCAGCCATACCGCCATGGATTTCACCCGCAGGCTGAGATGGGTCGACTTGCGGGTGATGACATTGGTCAAGGCAAAGCCGATGCCTGCGGATAATGCCAGCCACTCTGCCTCGTTATGCGGGATCGGCAAGCTATTGCCGGGTTGCCAGAGCATGATGAAGGCGCCGGTCAGCGAGACTGCCATGACGATGACCCCATGCCAGCCGATCTTCTCCTTGAGCCAGAAATGCGCGAGGATCAATGTCCACAGCGGCGAAAGATAGAACAGCAGCATGACCCGCATCACCTCGCCGTCAATCACGGCGAGCACGTAACTGAGGTTGGTCCAGCCGGCGACCAACGCTAGCCAGTAGGCCGATGGCGGCAGGTCCTTGAGACCGCGCCAGTGGCGCGCAAAGAGCATCCCACCCAGGACGGCTGCGATCAGGTAGGTATAGAAGCTGGAGGCCACACCGGAGACGCCCGCCTCCTGCATGATGCGGTAGGGATACCAGATCACGCCCCAGGCGGTCGCGCCGAACATCAGGCCGAATACGGCGAAGGCTTTGTTTGTTGAAGTATTGGTGGTCAATTTATAATGCCCGCATGAATCCTAATCTGCAGAAGTTACAGCCCTACCCGTTCCAGCGTTTACGCGACCTGTTCCAGGGCATCACACCCAATCCGCAGTACAAGCACATCAACCTGTCCATCGGCGAGCCAAAACACGAAACGCCGGCGTTGATCAGGGATGCGCTGGTGGACAATCTGGATGGGTTGTCCAATTATCCCACGACTGCAGGCATCGCCGAGCTGCGCCAGGCGATTTCTTCCTGGTTGAGCCGCCGCTACCAGATACCCGCGCTAGATCCGGAGAAGGCCATCATCCCGGTCAACGGCAGCCGTGAAGCCCTGTTCGCCTTCGCCCAGGCCGTCATCGATGATAGCCGCCCGTCGCCCGTGGTGATCTCACCCAACCCCTTCTACCAGATCTACGAAGGCGCAGCTTTCCTGGCTGGTGCAGAGCCCTACTTCCTGAACACGCTGCCTGAGAACGACTTCGCCATGGATTTCGACAGCGTGCCGGAGGCCGTGCTGCAACGCACGCAACTGGTCTACCTGTGCTCGCCCGGTAATCCGTCCGGCAAGATCATGACACTGGATCAATGGAAGCATGTGTTCGAGCTATCCGATCGTTACGGGTTCGTCATCGCCGCCGACGAGTGCTATTCCGAGATCTATTTCGACGAAGCCAACCCGCCGCTGGGCGCATTGCAGGCCGCCCATAAGCTCGGCCGCGACTACACCCGCCTGGTGGTCTTCAGCTCGTTGTCCAAGCGCTCCAACGTGCCGGGCATGCGTTCCGGCTTCGTTGCAGGCGACGCGAAGATTCTGGAAAGATTCTTGCTCTACCGCACCTATCACGGCTGCGCGATGAGTCCTGCGGTACAGGCCGCCAGTATCGCCGCCTGGAACGACGAAGCCCATGTGGTCGAGAACCGCCGGTTGTATGACGAGAAGTTCAAGGCCGTCACGCCTTTGATGCAGCAAACGCTGGAGGTGGAGATCCCGGACGGGGCGTTCTATCTCTGGGCACGGACCAAGATCTCGGATACCGAGTTTGCGCAGCGCCTCTACCGCGATTTCAATGTGACCGTACTACCGGGCAGTTTTCTCGCCCGTGAAGCCCATGGCGTCAATCCCGGGTTGAACTTCGTTCGCCTCGCGCTGGTCGCTTCATTAGAGGAATGCGAAGCGGCAGCCCAGCGCATCCTCAGTCTTTAGTATCCAACACAAGGAGTAACACATGAGTGAACGCATCGTGATGCGCATAGGCGAAGCTTTGGTCGCAGGTGGCCCTGCAGGGACAGCGGCAGAACCCGAAGTCGCAATCGGGGAGATGGATGGACCGATGGGCACGGCGTTCGCCAACCTCCTGGGCGACCAGGTCAAGGGCCACACCCGCGTGCTCGCCATCATGAATACCGACATCATGGTACGGCCGGCCACCATCATGGTGAGCAAGGTCACCGTCAAGGATACGCGTTACACCAACATCCTCATGGGGACGGTACAGGCGGCGATCGCCAACGGCGTGCTCGATGCCGTGCGTTGCGGCGAGATCCCCAAGGAAAAGGCCAACGACCTCGGCATCATCGTTTCGGTCTGGCTCAACCCCATCGTCGCGGAACAGGACGATCTCGACCACAAGATCCTGTTCGACATCCATCGCAAGGCGACGGCAGCGGCGATCAAGAAGGCCATGAATAACGAGCCGAGCATCGACTGGCTACTCGAGAACCAGGAAAAGATCGTTCACAAGTACTTCCAGATGGGGCTCGACGGTAAGATTTAGCCTAGACATAGGCCTAGCATTCAGGCTGGAAAGTTCTAAATCAGTTTATTAGGCATGCTCACTAATAAACTGATTTATATGCGTTAATACATTCTCGTTCAAGCTTGCATCCAGGCAATCCAGTTCGACGATATCATCCATACCACGCAGCCAGGTCAACTGTCGTTTGGCCAGCTGCCGGGTCGCGGCGATGCCTTTCTCCTTCAAAACATCCATGCCGAATTCACCATCCAGGTACTGCCATGCCTGGCGATAACCCACACACCGCATGGACGGCAGGCCCGGATGCAACGCCGGATACTTTTCCCGCAAGCGCCTGACCTCATCCAGCAGCCCGGCCGCCAGCATCTGCTCGAATCGGAGTGCGATGCGATCGTGCAGCACCTTGCGATCGGAAGGCACCAGCGCCAGCTTCAGCAGGCGATAAGGCAATGCGGTGTGCTCGGTCGATTCGGCGAAGATCTGCGTCATGGTCTTGCCCGACAGCTCCCACACCTCCAGCGCTCGCTGGATGCGCTGCGCATCAGTGGTCTGTAGCCGTGCGGCGGTTTCGGGGTCGATCTTGGCCAGCCTGGCATGCATGGCCGGCCAGCCGAACTGCAAGGCCTCGGCATCCAGTCGCGCTCGCGTATCGGGGTCCGCCTCCGGCAAGTCGCTCAATCCGCCTTGCAAGGCCTTGAAATACAACATGGTGCCGCCGACCAGCACCGGCACTTTGCCGCGCGCCGTGATCTCGGCCATGAGCTTGAGCGCGTCTGCACGGAACTGCGCGGCAGAATAGGCTTCGGTGGGGTCGATGACGTCGATCAGGTGATGCGGAGCAAGTTGGAGCGTGGCGGCATCCGGCTTGGCGGTGCCGATATCCATATCCCGGTAGACCAGGGCGGAATCCACGCTGATGAGCTCGATGGGCAACTTCTGGTACATCTCGACCGCTGCACCGGTCTTGCCGCTGGCGGTGGGGCCCATGAGGAAAATCGCAGAATTAATGGCCACACCATTGATCCTCACAAGGAATGCCATCACTATCCCCATCTGCGATCGTACCGGGGCAATTCTTTAGGTAAAAGGTTGCCTCCTCACAAGAGGTCATTTCTCCGCACTTTGTCTTACCACTGCATTGGAATCTTTCCATTGGTTGGCTAACTAAAGGAGTACCTAAGTCATCGTTGAATACATCTTTTTCAGGGAGCTTGAATTTCTGCCAAGCCATTAACAAGATCATGGCAATAACGATTATGTATAGAAGTTTGAAATCACGAGTCGGCTTTTTGGGTAGCTGACTTTTGTGGTGGGCTTTACTTCTGTATGGGTATTGAATGTTATAAGCCTGTGGACCTTTGGCAGAGTCATGAGCGATTTCATATGTGACGATATCGCCAACGACTGGATTCCGCTGGATTTTTTTGAATGATTTGATGTGCACAAAAACCTGCTGGCCAGAATCAGCAGTAATAAATCCGTACCCTTTTTGGTCAATCCACTTCGTAATTTTTCCTTGTTGGCGCATCACTTGCCCCGCATGAACATCTTGTCCAGTTCACCCATGGTCACCTGGAACCACGTCGGCCGCCCGTGATTGCACTGCCCGGAACGCTCGGTGGCTTCCATATCGCGTAGCAAGGCATTCATCTCCGGGATGGTTAGTGTACGGTTGGCGCGCACGGCAGCATGGCAGGCCATGGTGCCCAGCAGTTCATTGCGGCGTTCCATCAAGGCCCTTGAAGCACCGTATTCGCGCAGGTCGCGCAATACATCCCGTGCCAGCGCCACGGCATCGGCGTCTTGCAGCATGACGGGCACGGCACGCACGGCCAGTGTGCTTGGCGACAGGATGGCGATATCGAAGCCGAGCTGGCGCAGGTGGCCCTGCCCGGAGGCGAGTTCCTCCTGCACCGTGGCGACTTCGAGCCGGTCGGCATTGAAGCTGATAGGCAGCAACAATGGCTGCATGGGTATCTGTTCGGCATCGAGCGCGTGTTTCAGGCGCTCGTACATGATGCGTTCGTGGGCTGCGTGCATGTCGACGATGACCAGCCCCAGCGCGTTCTGCGCCAGTACATAGACCCCATGGATCTGCGCGACGGCAAATCCCAGCGGGAAGTCTGCAGGCGAGCCGCTGCCGGGCTGGCGTGATGCGCCCTCGCCTTGCTCACCCTGGGCAATGGATCCATCGGCTGTGAATTCATTGGCATAGCACACCGGGCTGGCGAATTCCCGTTGTGGCGCGGCGTCCGGGTTACCGCCGAACAGCGTCCGATAGAAATCCTGTGGCTGTGCGGCGCGCAGGTCCATATGCGACTGGAAGGTCGGATACGCTGCCACAGCTGCTTGCGTAGCCGTTTGGTCAGTTGCGAACGGGTTGTGCGTCGCCTGCGCCGGCATGCCTGCAGGGGCGGCCAGCGATTTGTGCAGGGCATGGAAGATGAAGCGATGGATAGACTGCCCGTCGCGGAAGCGCACTTCGGTCTTGCTCGGGTGAACGTTGACATCGACGAGGGCCGGATCGAGCTCCAGGAACAGCACGAAGGCCGGGTGGCGGTCGTGGTGCAGCACATCCTGATAGGCCTGGCGAATGGCGTGGGCGATCAGTTTGTCACGCACGAAGCGGCCGTTGACGTAGACATACGGGGTATCGCGCGCATGACTCGAAAAGGTCGGGCGTGCCGCCATGCCCCAGAGGCGCAGACCACCCGCCGATTCATCAAGGGCGAAGGCGTCGGCTGCGAAATCCGCGCCCAAGATCTCCCCGAAGCGGCGCTCCGCCTCCCCTGCTGCAAGTCGGGCCAGCACGCGGCCGTTATGTTGCAAGAGGAAGGTGACATCCGGCCGTGACAAGGCGATGCGGTGGAAGGCCTCTTCGCAATGACCGAACTCGGTCGCTTCGGTCTTGAGGAATTTGCGGCGTGCGGGCGTGTTGAAATACAGGTCCTGCACTTCGACGATCGTGCCCCTGTCGAGCGCAGCGGGTTCCAGCGGTGCAAGTTGGCTACCCTCGGAACCGATGCGCCAGGCATGCTTGCTTGTGGCTTCACGGCTGACGATCTGCGTACGGGAGACAGAGGCGATACTGGCCAACGCTTCGCCACGGAACCCCAGGCTGCCTACCATCTCTAGATCTTCCAGCGTAGCGATCTTGCTCGTGGCATGCCGGGTCAGCGCCAGCGCCAGGTCATCTTCGGCGATGCCCTTGCCGTTATCGGCGACACGCAGCTGTTTGATGCCGCCATTGAGCAAGGCGACGTTGATCTCGCTACTACCGGCATCCAGGCTGTTCTCGAGCAATTCCTTGAGCGCGGAAGCGGGTCGTTCGACCACCTCCCCGGCGGCGATCTGGCTGATGAGTTGGTCGGGCAGGAGGCGTATGGATGACATGCAGACATTTTACCTGCATGCGCTGTTTCAGGCAGGCAAAAAAGCTGGCTTTATAGAGGAGCCTAAGCCGGGCGATCGCCCGGGTTGTCATCTCACCAGCCGGAGAGCACGATCTTGCCGATGGCGCTGCCGGACTCGATCCTGGCGTGGACGGCGCGCAGGTTGGCGGCATTGATCGGCGAGACGACCTCGTTCAGCGTGGTCGTCAGCGTACCGGCTTCGACCAGCTCGGCGACGCGTTCGAGGATGTGGTGCTGCTGGATCATGTCCGATGTCTTGAACATGGAGCGTGTGAACATCGATTCCCAGACGAACGTCGCGCTCTTGGCCTTGAGCAAGGTCATATCCAGCGGCTTGAACGCATCGACGATGACGCAGATCTTGCCTTGCGGTTTCAGGAGTTCGACCATGCTCAGGAAATAATCGTCGGTGTGACTGCAACAGAAGATGTAATCGACCTGTGGCACGCCGATGGCGGCCATCTCGGCGGTCAGGGCGTGATGGTTGACGACCTGATCGGCGCCTAGCTCGGAGACCCAGGCGACGCTATCCGGTCGCGATGCCGTGGCGATCACGGTGAGGCCCGCCACCAGTTTGGCGAGCTGGATGGCGATGGAGCCGACACCGCCCGCCGCACCGATGATGAGGATGGATCTATCCTGATTCTGCGCCGCGTCGAGTGCGATACCCAAACGATCGAACAGCGATTCCCAGGCAGTGACCGACGTCAGCGGCAAGGCTGCCGCCTGTTCGAACGACAGGGAGAGCGGCATATGCCCGACGATGCGTTCGTCTACCAGCTGATATTCGGCGTTGCAGCCCGGACGCGTGACATCTCCCGAATAATAGACCCGGTCGCCCGGTTGGAACAGGCTACAGTCGGCACCCACCGTCACCACCTCGCCGGCGGCATCCCAACCCAACACCCGTGGCGTCGCCTCGACGATCTCCTTGGGTTTGCGCACTTTGGTGTCGATAGGATTGACGGCGATGGCACGAACCCTGACCAGCAAGTCATGTCCGGACACTGTGGGTTGCGGCAACTCGACATCCAGCAAGGACTCGGGATCGTCGATCACCAGGTAGCGGTAGAGTCCAACGGCTTTCATGTAGCCTCCCTGATGATGGTTGCGCGGCTGGAAGGGGCTACGGTATTTCGCATGACACTGAGGATAGTCTAGGCGGCGAACTGCAAACGGTCACAGGTCGCTTTGAACGCGCATTCCAGCGCCGTACGATCGCGGTGCACCTTGGTCAGCAAAGTCGCCCCCAACCAGAGGTAATAGAGTTCGCGCGTAACGACCTGCGGATCGAGGCTGGCAGGGAACTCGCCCTGAATGATGCCCTCTTCCACTGCGCGCGCCAGCCTTGCCACGATACGGTCGGTCCCGCCCTTCAGCGTCAACCGCATCGATTCGGATAGATCGGTGACTTCGGCACTGAGTTTGACGATGAGGCACTTCTCCTCGGTGGTGTCGCTGCACTGAGATTCCAGCCAGTATCGAAAGTAGCCGAGCAGGCGGTCGCTCACGGGCAAGGTCTTGCTGCCGAGGCGGTCTTCTAGCATCACCATGTATTCGTCGAAGTAATCCTCGAGCAAGGCGTTACCGAACTGTTCTTTGGATTTGAAATAGTGGTAGAAGGACCCTTTGGGCACGTTCGCCGCGATCAAAATCTCGTTGAGACCGACTGCGGCAAAGCCCTTGCCGAGGATGATGCGCCGGGCGATGTCCAGGATCTGTTGGCGCGTATCCGCGGTCTTGCTGATGTGTAGCTCGTTCCCCATAAAGCTAGTCTGCCACAGCCTGAGGCCTGTCGTCCAAGGCTGTTGGCGCGATCGCGGTCACTCGATATCCTTGACGCCGGTGACGAAATAGCCGGTATCGCCGAAGCAATTGCTGGGGATGCCGATATGTTCGTCATAAGTGAGCGTGACCTTCTTGCCCAAGTGCTGGTTGAGCGTCTTCGCGACGGCATCATCCGTGACGGTGAAGTAGAACTTCTCGGTGAGGGTTCCCGGCATGGTCACCATGGCGAGTTCGCCCTCCCAGGTCTTGCAGATCCAGCCTTTCTTGGAAAACTTCTGGATGTAACCCGCGCGGTCGCCTTCGGAATACGACCAGCTCAAAACGAACCAGGTGTAAAGACCGAACAGCGCGATCAGCAGCAGCGGCACTGCTGCCAGCCAGGCGACAAAGCCTTGTTGTTGGATTCTGGGTGCTTGAGGCATGGATGGCTCCTACAGGGATCGTTGTGTAGTCAGGCGATACGCAGCGCGCGGATCATTCGAGCGCGATCTTGGATTTCGCCAGCGGCGGATTACTGGAGAAATAACGTTTGATGCCGGAGAGGATGGCATTCGCCAGGCGATCCTGGTAGGCATCGTCATTGAGTTTTCGCTCTTCTTCCGGATTGCTGATGAAGGCGGTCTCCACCAAGATGGACGGGATATCCGGTGACTTGAGGACGGCAAAGCCGGCTTGCTCGACACTACGCTTGTGCAGGGTGTTGATCTCGCCGATATGGCCCAGCACCGCCTTGCCGAGCTTCAGGCTGTCGTTGATGGTGGCGGTCTGCGAGAGATCGAGCAAAGTCCGCGCGAGATACGGGTCCTTGTCGTCGAGGCTGACGCCGCCGATCAGGTCGGACTCGTTCTCCTTTTTCGCCAGGTAACGTGCGGATGCACTGGTGGCGCCACGCTCGGACAGGGCGAACACCGAAGAGCCGCGCGCTTCCGGGCGTGTGAAGGCATCGGCATGGATGGAGACGAACAGGTCGGCATTGACCTTGCGCGCCTTCACCACACGACCATGCAAGGGAATGAAGTAATCCCCGTCACGCGTCAGCACGCCACGCATATTGGGTTCTGCGTCGATCAGTGCCTTCAGTTTCTTGGCGATGGAAAGCGTGATGTGCTTCTCGAAAGAACCGTTGGCACCGCGCGCACCCGGGTCTTCCCCGCCATGCCCGGCATCGATGGCGATGGTCAGCAGGCGGATATCCTCCTTGTTCGGCGAAAGCTGCGGCTTGATCTCTTGCGGCTTCACTTCCGGCGGCAGGTTGGCGGTATCGGGGAGCGCTGGTGTCTCCGTCGCTGGGGCTTCCGGGCTTGCGGTGGCATCTGCCGGCGGTGCGGTTTCGGCGGGCTTGTCGCGTTGATCCAGCATCGCCATCAAGGGGTCGAGCGGCGGATAGATATCGAGCACGAGGCGGTGCTTGTATTCACCGGCTGGTGGCAACTGGAAGATCTCGGGCTTGATCTCGGATTTGAGGTCGACCACCATGCGCACCACGCCGGGCTTGAAGTTACCGACACGGACCTGCTTGATGTATGGGTCGCCGGAGAGGATCTTGTCCGTGAGGGTCTTCAATGCCGGGCCGAGTTCGACCTCGTTGAGATCCAGCACTAGGCGATCGGGATTCTTCAGCATCACCATCTTGTGGGTGATGGGTTTCGCGGACTCCAGCGTGATCCGCGTATATTCGGCCGAAGGCCATACGCGGGCGGCCGTGACCGTGATCGCTGCTTGCGCATGGGCAATTGCCATGAACAACAACAGCGACAGGAACAGGCTTCTAATCATGTGACAAGCCATCCAGGGTTTTTTCGCCGGAGGCGGTATTCGCAGTCAACCTCACTTGTCTGCCCTCACCCATAGGCGTCAAGACGATATCGATATCGGGGTCCGGCAATAGCTCACGGGCTTTTTCCGGCCATTCCACCAGGCAGATGGTGGCCGCATTGAAGTAATCGCGAAACCCTGCGGCATCCCATTCCTCAGGGTCGTTGAATCTATATAGATCAAAGTGATACAAGGATAATCCAGAGATCACGTAAGGTTCAACCAGCGTGTAGGTCGGGCTTTTTACCTTGCCGACATGCCCCATACCATGCAAGAGACCTCGCACCAGCGTGGTCTTGCCCACCCCCAGATCACCATGCAGGTAGATGGATTG
This sequence comes from uncultured Methylotenera sp., assembly GCA_902168195.1. Taxonomy (GTDB): domain Bacteria; phylum Pseudomonadota; class Gammaproteobacteria; order Burkholderiales; family Methylophilaceae; genus CABHOJ01. Next base: position 8,700 of record CABHOJ010000090.1, on the reverse strand, counting down.
CCCGGCCCGGAGTGTGCGGGAGAGTCTATCCCCCAGCGACAGGGTGACCGCTTCATCGGCTAGGTTCAGTGTAATATCATGCGCCATATGCTAACGAGCCAGAACGATTGGGATGTCCTCGCCGCCGACATCAAACGCTGGGGCAAAGAACTGGGGTTCGGCCAGGTGGGTATCACGGATACGGATCTGTCTGAGGCTGAAAGTGCACATCGCGAATGGGTGGCTAAAGGCTTTCATGGTGCCATGGATTATATGGCAAAACATGGGGACAAACGTACCCGTCCGGCAGAATTGGTACCCGGCACCGTGCGCGTCATCTCGGCCCGCATGGATTACCTGCCGCCCGCCGCCAGGGACAGCATGGAAGTCATGGAGGATGGCGAACTGGCGTTCATCTCGCGCTATGCCCTGGGCCGCGATTACCACAAGGTGTTGCGCAACCGACTGCAGAAGCTCTGCGACAAGATCGCTGAAACGGCCGGCACCTTCGGCTATCGGGTGTTCACCGACAGCGCCCCCGTGCTGGAAGTCGCATTGGCGGAAAAGGCTGGACTGGGCTGGCGTGGTAAGCACACCTTATTGCTCTCCCGCGATGCCGGTTCCTGGTTCTTTCTCGGCGAGATCTACACCGACTTGCCCCTGCCCGTGGATCAGGCCAGCCAGAACCACTGCGGCACCTGTAAGGCCTGCATCGACATCTGTCCCACGCAGGCCATCGTGGCGCCGTACGAGGTCGATGCGCGACGCTGCATCTCCTACCTGACCATCGAACTCAAGGACAGCATCCCGGTCGAGCTGCGACCGCTGATCGGCAACCGCGTTTACGGCTGCGACGATTGCCAGATCGCCTGCCCGTGGAACCGCTTCGCGGAGGTCACTGAACAACCGGACTTCCATGTGCGGCATGGTCTCGACAATATCAGCCTGGTCGAGCTGTTCGGCTGGGATGAGGCGACGTTCGATCAGCGCATGGCCGGCAGCGCCATCTATCGTATCGGCTACGTACAATGGCTGAGGAATCTGGCGGTCGGCCTGGGTAATGCACCGACGTCCGATGCAATCATCAAAGCCTTGAAGGATCGCGCAGAGCATCCTTCCGAACTGGTGCGCGAGCACGTGCTGTGGGCTTTGCAGCGTCATGCCGAGCGACATGGAGTAAGTACCTGATTGTCGATATAATCCAGCCTCTTTCATTGCCTCCGGCGCGTCCCCTTGTCCAGCCACCATCCCTTGCATAAAGCTTCCATCGCCCTCTTCGCGTTCCTGGGCTTGTTCATCCTTATCACCTTCAGGCACTACGGCATTAGCAACGATGAAGAGGTGCAGCATGTCTACGGCCGCCTGCTGCTGGATTTCTATGCTTCGGGCTTCAGCGACCAGGCCGCGTTCTCTTACCGTAATCTCTACCTCTACGGTGGTTTATTCGACCTGATCGCGGCCTCCATCGAACGACTACTGAATCTGGAGCCGACATCGCTCTGGATCTGGGATATCCGTCACCTGCTGTCTGCCCTGTTCGGTCTGGCCGGCATCGTTGCCGTGTACAAGACCGCAACTCTGCTCGGCGGCATCCGCGCGGCTTTCCTGGCGGCACTGCTGCTCAGTATCACGGGGGCCTGGTCGGGTGCCATGTTCACGCATACCAAGGACATCCCGTTCGCCACTTGCATGGCATGGGCCCTCTATTACACGGTGTTGATCGCACAGCGGCTGCCGCGCATTCCGCTCTCCCTCAGCATCAAGCTCGGTATCGCCATCGGCTGCGCAGTCGGCCTGCGCATCGGTGCGGCGTTCGCGGTCATCTATCTGCTGCTGATGCTCGCTGTCGCGACATGGCTACATCGCGGGACTTTACGGGAAAAACTGGCGTTCGTCGGCATCAGTGCATGGTCGCTGATCCCGTCCGGTATCGTGACCCTATTGCTCATGGCACTGTTCTGGCCCTGGGGCGTGATGTCGCCGGATCACCCGCTGGAAGCGGCCAAGGCGTTCTCGCACTTCACGTTCAACATGCTGACCATCATGGATGGCGAGGTCATGAACATCGGCAACGTGCCGCGCGATTATCTGCTGGCCTACCTGCTGGTGCGACTGCCGGAAGCCTTCCTGTTAGGCCTGGCCGGCTTTCTGGTGTTCGGCTGGAAACCCGTCTTACAGGCAACTCCACCGGACAGGCTGGCGTGGATCACCGTGGGGATCGCGGTGCTCTTCCCGATCGGCTTCATCCTGTTGGACAGACCAGCGCTGTACAACGGCATCCGACATTTCACCTTCCTGCTTCCACCGCTCGCCATCCTCGCTGGACTGGGCTTGAGCTTCGCGTGGGGCTGGCTGGTGCGCTGGCGCAAAGTACGCGTCGCATCGACTGCAGCCTTTGCCGCACTCTGCCTGCTGAGCGCCGTGACCCTCGCCCGCCTGCATCCTTACGAATACATCTATTACAACCACTTTGCCGGCAGCCTGGCGGAAGCCGAGCGCGAGTGGGAAGGCGATTACTGGTCGAGCAGCTTGCGCGAAGCGGCGGACCTGCTGGAAGCGCAGGTACCCGGCGTCAACAAGGCCGACCCCAGGGCCGATTATCTGGTCGCCGTCTGTGCCGAAAGTATCCAGGGCGACGCCTATCTGGACGACCGTTTCGAGATCACGCGCGACTGGGTGGCTGCCGACTTCTTTATCAGTACGACCAATATGAATTGCGATAAAGTATTGCAGGGCAAGATCATCGGCACGGTAGAGCGCATGGGCACGGTGTTGGCAGTGATCAAGGACAGGCGTGCGCTTCAGGGCCAGCATCGCCAGCCTCGTCGCGTGCCCAAGCATACGCAATAATAGGCACACCCGACAGGAGCCATGAGTTTGGACAATCGCGCATCCGCCACACCGCACATCACAGTCATCGTACCGGCTTACAACGAAGCCAAGGGCATCGCTGCGACGCTGGATAACATCGCCGCGCAGTTACGCCAGCTCAGTCCCTTGTGGAACATCGTCGTGATCGATGACGGCAGCCGCGACGACACGGCTGACGTCGTCAAGCATCTGTCCGCTTCCCTGCAAGTCACGCTGGTACGATTCTCGCGTAATTTCGGCAAGGAATACGCCATCACGGCAGGACTCGAATACGCGACAGGCGATGTCGTCGTCTGCATGGACGCCGACGGTCAGCACTCGAGCGAACTGCTGACCGAGATGCTGGAGAAATGGCGCATGGGCTATGACATGGTGTACGCAGTGCGTCAGGACCGAGGCGTCGAGTCCCGCTTCAAGCGTTGGGGATCGCGGCTGTTCTACAAAGCCATCAGCCTCGGTGGCCAGATCCATATCCCGCGCGATGCCGGCGACTTCCGTCTGATGAACCGCAATGTGGTCGATGCGCTACTTGCCTTGCCGGAACGCAATCGCTTCATGAAAGGCATGTATGCCTGGGTGGGCTATCGCTCCATCGGCATCCCTTTCAAGCCGCTGGATCGGCAGCATGGCGAGAGCGCCTATTCACGGCTGAAGCTCATCCAGCTAGCGTGGACCGGCGTCACCAGCTTTTCCGTGATGCCGTTACGACTGGCAAGTGCCGTTGGCGGCTCCTTGGCGTTGCTGGCGTTCGTTTACGGATTGGTGATCGTGATCGACAAGCTATTCTTTCGCGAGTCCGTGCCCGGATGGCCGACCGTGGTCGTCAGCATCATGTTCTTCTCCGGCGTACAGCTGCTGTTCATCGGCATCCTCGGTGAATACCTGGCGCGCATCTATGACGAAGTGAAAGGCCGCCCGCCCTATATCGTGGCCGAAGTGATCGAGCCTGCCGCGGGCAGCGTCGATACCCGTGATCCGATCCACGCGAATCAGACGCATGGCTGAAGCGGCTGGACACGGACGCTCCCTCTCTTGGTTCACGGTCATCGGCGCCATCGCCGCCGCCGTGCACTATATCGTCGCCGTGACGCTGGAAAGCGGGTTCTCGGTCGCACCGGCATGGGCCAATAGCATCGGCTTCGTTCTCGCTTTCCCGGTGAGCTACCTCGGCCATAGCAAGCTATCGTTCGCACGGCATACCGCATCGCATCGGACGGCATTGCCGCGCTTCCTGGCCATCGCGCTGACCAGCTTCCTCGGTAACCAGGCGTTGCTGCTCAGTCTGCTGGCATGGCTGGCGTGGCCATTCTGGATCACGCTCGCCTTCGTCATGGTCATCGTCGCCTTCCTGACTTATGTACTCAGCCGCTATTGGGCGTTCAAGGCCGCATGACGTCGCTCATCATCTCCGCTGACGATTACGCGCAGAGCGCGGCGATCGATCGCGGGATACGCTCGCTGGTAGAAAAATCGCGGATCAGTGCCTTCTCATGCCTGGTGCTCAGCCCGCGCTGGCCTGAGGCAGCCCGTAACGTCACTGCGGATATCCGTGGCAAGGCGGATATCGGCTTGCATCTGGACTTCACGCAATATCCGCAAGTCACGAGAACGCGCCTACCCTTGCTCATCCTGAAATCATTGGTACGCGGCTTGCCTCGGAGGGCTATACGGGCTTCCATCATCACGCAACTGAATCACTTTGAGGATGCGCTGGGCACTGCGCCCGATTACATCGATGGACATCAGCACGTCCACCAGCTGCCGCAGATCCGTGACGAGCTAGTGGACGTGATGCTGCAGCGCTACCCGCATCGCATGCCCTGGCTCAGGATCGCCAACCCGCCGGTCAGTGAAGGCTTCAAGGGCCTGATCATCGGCGCCCTAGGCAGCAGCGCCTTAGCAAGATCGGCGCGTAGGCATGGTATCCGCCATACGCGATATCTGCTTGGGGTCTATGGTTTCGATGGGAATGCGTCAGCCTATGGCGAGCGACTGGCAGGCTGGCTCTCCAAGTCGCACACGCTGACATCGCAAGGGTCAGCGCCAAGCTGCGCGCTGATGTGTCACCCCGCAGTGGAATACGAACCATCGACGGATCAGCTGCTCGATCCCATCCATGCAGCGAGGTTGAACGAATACCGCATCCTCAGTAATGAGGCGTTACCGGGGCTGATGGCTAAATATCAGGTCCAGCTTGCACGCGGAAATGCCTTGAAACCATAAAAAAAGCCCGGTCATCCGGGCTTTTTCGTAGGCGCTGTCTATCTAGTGGCAGCTGTGGATCAGGGAAGATCCGGCGCAGAGCCTTTCGGACGGTTGGGGTTGACCAGACTCAGTTCCAGCACGCAAAACTCGGTACCGTTGGTGCCGCCGTTGTCGTTCGGTTCGTAGTAGTGCTTGCGGAAGGTCCAGCGTCCTTTGGGGTCCTTTTTCAGTGTAGCGAACCCGATACTGCTGTCCGCACTGCGACGGTCGGATGTCTGCAGGGTGAGCGAGAGGCGGTTGCCGTCGGCAATGGCATGTCCGTTATAGGTGGACGAATTCTCGGTCTCCATCTCGTAGAAATAAGCGCCCAACTTGCCGAAGCTGCTGATGCGATTGATCTTCAAGGTGACCCTGACCTTGTAGTCCCCGATAAAGTCATTGCTACCGGTGCAAGTGTAGACACCACTGTAATTCTGACCGGTGAATGCGGGTTTGGCTTCTGCCAGGAGGGTGAACATGAGGAGTATGGAGAGGACAGCCAGTTGTTTCATGCGTTTCCCGTGATGGTTCGAAATTTTTGCTATTGTAACTTGCCCTGCACGCGATTGCGCGCAGAGGTGCGATGATTTTGTGATTGCCTGTCGCGTGGATTATCATGATGCCTAGCCAAAACCAGACCTATCCCTGAAAGTGCTCCTCGCCCCTATGCAGACGACAGACCCAGCCGGTCAATCTTCCTCGCGATTCCATCTCTACTACACGCTGTTCAACCTTGCCATCCTCGCCGCCATCGGCGCGTGGCTATGGCACCTGAATACCCCGGTGCCGCTGGCCGAACCTACGATGCCAGCGAGCGGCAAGCTGCAATGCGTCTCCTATGCGCCTTATTACGGCAAGGACCAGACGCCATTCAAGGAAGATACCGTCATCTCCCCTACGCAGATCGATCAGGATCTCGCGGTACTGGCTGAGCGCTTCGATTGCGTCCGCATCTATTCAGTCGATCAAGGCCTGAGCCATGTGCCCAAAGCTGCGGAAAAGCTCGGCATGAAAGTATTGCTCGGCGCCTGGATCGGCGGCAAAAGCAGCAAGAACGATCGTGAACTGGATATGGCGATCAAGATCGCCAATGACTATCCGCAGACAGTCAAAGGGCTGATCGTCGGCAATGAAGTGCTGCTGAGACGCGAGCTGACACCTGCCGCGATGCGCATGTATATCGAGCGCGCCCAGGCCGGCACCGAAGTGCCCGTGACCTATGCCGACGTCTGGGAGTTCTGGATCAAGAACAAGGAACTGGAAAGCGCTGTCGATTACGTGACGGTGCATATCCTGCCTTACTGGGAGGATCACCCCGTCTCGGCGGAACTGGGCGTCCAGCACACCCACGATGTGATGTTCCGGCTTTCCTCCATCTTCACCAAACCCCTGTTCATCGGCGAAACGGGTTGGCCCAGTGTCGGTCGCCAAAGACAGGAGTCGACGCCCAGCCTGGTCAACGAGGCGAGATACCTGCGTGAATTCCTGCAACTCGCGCATGAAAAACAGTGGAACTACAACCTGATCGAAGCCATCGACCAGCCCTGGAAACGCGACCTCGAAGGCGCTGTCGGTGGCTATTGGGGATTGTACGGTACCGACCTGCAGCCGAAGTTCGGTTTCACCGGCAGCCTGCAGGAGCGTATAGATGACTGGCGTGTGCTGCTGTGGCCGCTCTCAGGCGCATTGCTTTGGCTGGTTTACGGCTGGCGACTGGGCCTGCGTCGCTGGTCGTTGCTCAGTGCGACGACCCTCGGTGCAGTCACCGCCGGCTTCGCGATGTTGCAGATCGAGTACCTGCTAGTCGCCAGCCGTAACGTGGTGGAATGGGTCGCGCTGGGCAGCATCGCAGTCGCCGGCTGGTTCACGGCATTGCTCATTCCGCGCATCGTCATCGGTCGTACCACTGCGAACCTGTTCTCCCATCAGTTGGTATTGATCTTCCTGCTCAATGCCGTGCTGGTATGCAATTATCTCCAGCTGAGCGATGGCCGCTACCGCGATTTCCCGCTGGCGCTCTACCTACTACCGGCCTTGCAGCTCTTCTTTTTCACCAAGTTCTCCGGCCTGTTGCCCAGACCTTCGTCGCGCTACGAATCGATCGTCGCCGTCATCGGCTTATTGAGCGCGATGGTATGTGTGGTGCTGGAGATCGGCAGCCAAGTCTCATTCTACTGGCTGGGCATCGTCACCTTGTTCACCCTCACCGCCCTGCCTGTCGGCCGTTACACGAAAGCTTGATACCTCTCCATGCGCATCTTCTTTAAGGATTATTTCAGGCCATTGCTGTTCGCCCTGCTGATCGCCCTGATCCATGTCGGTCTGTGGTGGGTCGTCAACCGCGCGCTGCCCCTGATCGATGCGCCACGCATCGTTCATGGTTTCGCCTACAGCGGCTACCAGCTCGGCCAGAGCCCGCTGGAAAAACGCTATCCGAGCACAGCCGAGTTGCTGGACGACTTGCAGATGCTCAAGCCTTATACGGATCATATCCGGACCTACGGCTCTCTCGAGAACCCGGAAGTCATCCCCCTGGCCTCCAATCTCGGCATGACGGTCATGGCTGGCGCCTGGCTCAGTGGCGACAATATCGACAACGAACGCGAGGTCAGCGCACTCATCGCCAAGATCAAGAGTTACCCGCATATCCAGCGCGCCATCGTCGGCAACGAGGTACTGTTGCGCACCGACCTGACAGTGGATCAAATGATCCGATACCTGGACCGGGTGCGTGAAGAGGTTCCCGTGCCGGTCTCCACCGCAGAACCCTGGCATGTCTGGTTGAAGAATCCGGAACTGGTCAAGCATGTGGATTTCATCGCAGTGCACCTGCTGCCTTATCACGAAGGCATCCCCATCGAGAATGCGCTCGATTACGCCATGCAGCGCTACCAGGAGCTGATGGATGCCTATCCACGGAAGAAGATCGTCATCACCGAGATCGGCTGGCCGAGCAAGGGCCCGGCCATCGGCGCGGCTGTGGCTTCACAGGTCAACCAGGCCCGCTTCGTGCGCGAATTCCTGGCGCGCACCGCACACCAGAACTTCGATTACTACCTGATGGAAGCCATCGACCAGCCCTGGAAAGTCGAAGTCGAAGGCTGGGCAGGTGCCTATTGGGGCATGTTCGATGCCGAGCGTCGCCCCAAATACGACCTGCACGGTGCCATTCCGCGCGATACCCGCTGGATCGCCAAGGCCGGCTGGGCTTCCGTCATCGCCTTCTTCCCTATCCTGATCGCGGCCATCCGCTTCCGGCATTGGGATGCGGGCGCACAGATATCGCTGGCCGTCTTGTTGCAGGCCTGTATCACCACCCTGGTCGTCGCCTGGAACCTTCCCGGTGATTATTACTACGAATTACGCGACATCATCGTGCTGGTCGGCCTCATCATCGGCATGGGCCTGACCTCGGCCGTACTGATGATCTATGGCGTCGAGTTCAGCGAGGTGATGTTCAAAGGTGTCTGGTACCGCGCGTTCAAGCGGGCTGAGCCGTTGCCCAAAGAGGAGGAGTTGTTCGTCTCCGTCCACCTCGCCTGCTACAACGAACCGCCTGCGATGGTGATCGCCACGATTGAAAGCCTGCATCGCCTGCAATACAGC
>CABHOJ010000089.1 GCA_902168195.1 uncultured Methylotenera sp. | reverse complement strand
TACCCGAACATTGAAGTGCTGAAGGCGCTGCCCAACGACCACAGTGCTTGGGACTACCACTGCTACATCATGTCCATGCCACTGGCGTTCGGCACGACGCTGGACAACGTGCCAGCTCAGCTGCCGTACCTGCGTTCTCCGGCTAATCGTGTCCAGTATTGGGGGGAACGCCTTGCGCAGACCGCAGGCGATCGGGTGCGGGTCGGGCTGGTCTGGGCAGGCGGGCGGCGACTGCGGGACGACCGCCAGAGAAGCATCCCGCTGGAATGCTTCGCCGACTTGCTAACGCTTGATGGCATCGCCTGGATCAGCCTGCAGAAAGAGGTGTCGGACGACAGTGAGATCGCCAGGGTATGCTTGGACAAGATGACCGACTGGATGCCCGAGATCGTCGACTTTGCCGACACGGCTTCCCTCATCGACAACCTCGACCTCGTGATCAGCGTCGACACCTCGGTCGCCCATCTCGCCGGTGCCCTGGGCAAACCCGTCTGGTTGCTCAACCGTTACTCATGCGACTGGCGCTGGATGATCGAACGCGAGGACAGTCCCTGGTACCCCAGCATGCGGATATTCAACCAGCCAGTGCGTGACGACTGGGACATTGTGCTGCAAGGGGTGAAAACCGCATTGCCGGAATGGGTGCGATCCCTGGTGCCTGCTCGCCCAAAGCTGACACAGCTGGCGCATACCGACCCCTTGCGCGAAGAGGCCGAACGGATAATCCGACTGTTCGAGGCGCGCCAGTGGCCTGAACTGGAGAGCCTGTCGCGTTCGTTCACGGAGCGCCACCCGGCGCAGGGCTTCGGCTTCAAGGCACTTGGTATCGCCCTCAAGATGCAAAAGCAGGATGCGCAGGCGCTGACCGCCCTGCAACGTGCGTCAGAACTGTTGCCTTTGGATGCCGACGTCCACAACAATCTGGCCAACGTCCTCAAGGAATCCGGCGACATCGATGGCGCGCGCCGTCACTATGCGATCGCCCTGGAACGCGACCCCAGACTGGATGACGCGCACAGCAATCTCGCCGTACTGCTATACGATCAGGGCGAGGTCGAGCAAGCGATCTCGCATTTCGAGCAGGCGCTCGCAATCAAACCTGACTCGTCCCACACCTTGTTCAACCTCGGTGTCGCCCGCAAGGACATGCGACAACCCGCGCAGGCGCTGGCCTGCTACGAGAAGGCCATGGCGATCGACCCGCAGCATCACGACGCCAGATGGAACGCCGCGCTGGTGCTGCTTTCGATGGGCGAGTTCGAACGCGGATGGACGCTATACGAATCTAGGTTCTTGCGTAAAGGCCGCAAGCCGCTGCAGGAAACGCCCTACCCGCTTTGGCACGGCGAGTCATTGGCCGGCAAACGGCTGTTGATCCAGGCAGAGCAGGGTTACGGAGATACCATCCAGATCGCACGCTACCTGGAGACGCTCGACGCCCTGGGGGCGAAGTGCTGGTTCCAGTGCCACGACAGCCTGATGTCGCTCATCAAGCGCAGTTACCCGAAAGCGACCGTCATCCCGAGCAATGTCTGCCCACTGGACCTGGACTATCGTATCCCCATGATGAGCTTGCCGCTGGCCCTGAAGACGTTCTCGGAAGAAGCGATCCCCGGCAAGGTGCCTTATCTCGTGGCAGACCCGCGAAGAATCGCCGACTGGAAACAGCGTATCGCCTCGACGGGCAAACTTGTCGGCATCGCCTGGCGCGGCAACCCTACCCACGTCAACGACGCCAAACGCTCGATGCCGCTGGAGACATTGCTGGCACTGGTGAAAGCCCACCCCTCCATTCAGTTCGTCAGCCTGCAGAAGCAGCTAACCCCGGCTGAGCGCAAGCGATTGGGGCAGTTCCAGAACATCCTGATATTGGATAAGGAGCTCAAGGATTTCGACGAGACCGCAGCGGTCATCCGTAACCTCGACCTCATGATCACCATCGATTCCGTGCTGCTGCATCTTGCCGGCGCGCTGGGGACCCCTGCCTGGGGGCTGCTGGCGTATTGCCCGGAATGGCGATGGCGCCTCGGCCGCAAGGACAGCCCATGGTATCCGGGCATCCAACTGTATACGCAGGCGGTCGCCGGAGATTGGGCATCCCTCGTCAAGCGCCTCTCCAGGCAGCTGAAATAGTCCATTGAGATCATTCGTCGAGATCGCCTCGAATGGAGTGACGATCTCGACGGTATAATACGAACGAATTTTTTTGAAAGGTCAGTCCATGGAAAATACCCCCAACAATCCCCGCATGAGCACCATGAGCACCATCCTCTTCGGCAGCCGCTGGCTGCAGGTCCCGCTGTATCTGGGGCTGATCGTGGCGCAAGGTGTGTACGTGTTCCACTTCATGGTCGAGTTGATGCATCTGGTGCAGGGCATCGCGTCGCTCAATGAGGAACACATCATGCTGATCGTGCTGGGGCTGATCGATGTGGTCATGATCTCCAACCTGCTGATCATGGTCATCGTCGGGGGCTATGAGACCTTCGTTTCGCGCCTCAACCTGAAAGGCCATCCGGATGAGCCGGACTGGTTATCGCACGTGAACGCGAACCTGCTGAAAGTGAAATTGGCGACAGCGATCATCGGCATCTCGTCGATCCACCTGCTGAAGACCTTCATCAATGCAGCCAACCTGGAACCCAAGGTCCTGATCTGGCAGACCGTGATCCACATGACCTTCGTCGCCTCGGCGGTCTCCATCGCCTGGATCGACCGCCTCATGGCGCACCACAACGACAAGCACTAATGCACGTCGTATTTGATCAATCGTGCTGAGGCTGCGGCCTCGGCGGGCTTGATCGTGAAATGGTAGACCGTGACGGTACGTCCGTTCTCGGTCTCTACCGCCACCCGCCACTTCCCCGGTTGTACGTTCTGTTTGTAGGTGTATCCACGGAACCCCTGTTCGCGTCCGCCTTCGAGGTCGAAGCCGATATGCGACATGGTCACCCATCCCTGCTTCGCGTCCTTGAATTCCCAGCGATGGAACAGCTTGGTCTTGAGGCCGATGGGTGCGAACACCGAGGATACGCAATAGAGCTTCTCCCCTGCCGGGACATGGATCTGCTCATCGAGCTGGTTCCATAACGCCCAGATGGGCGGCCGCTCCGCCATCAGGCTGATCTTGCCGTCCACGCTCTCCAGCTGGATACCGATCTGCATGTCCCGTTTCACGAGGGGGACCGGTGGGATCGCGTCCAGCAGATAGGCGGCAGACAGCACGCCAGCGATGATCCAGACGAAAAGGATACGCCCCGCCCGACCAGACCGTTCATGTAGCCAATGGATGAGCAAGGCGCCGATCAGCGTGCTGCAATAGAACCAGGTGGCATGGATGCTGCCGATGACGAAAGGCACACTGAAATTGAAGAGCAGGATGGCGCAGAAACCCAATAGCGCCCAGCTCAGTGTCAGCCGTTTGTAATGGTCTTCGAGGAATTCGTTGGCGATCAGCAGCAGGGCCAGGCCGGAGGTCCAGGCGATCGCCATGAGGTGGCTGGCGCTCCTGAAATACAGGATGAACAAGGCGCTGAGCAGACTGCCGAACAGGAATTGCAGCAGCAAGTACGGCGCGCGCAACTTGATGACGGGCATCGTAGCCTCGTCCGCTGCGCCTGCTGCATGGCGTTTCCCTAGCCAAAGGGTGATGCCGCAGGCGATGAAGAGATAGATGCCGAGAATGATGAGATCGACCGGGCGTACATAACGTCCCAGCGTGAAGGCATCCCAGAGAAAGCCCCCGAGGAACGCCATTGCAGGCAGATAGAATCTCGTGCTCGTCGCCAGCGCCTTGGGTTGCGCCTCATAGCGCTGGCGCAATAACGCCAGATTACGGAACGGGAACCTCGCCATCTAGAACAGGTTCCCCAGCAGGAAACCGATGATGATCCCCAGCATCAGCGCCAGGGTCAACGCGCGGTAGGTGATGACGTCCTGCGTATAGCCGCGGCGGATCGCGATATACGAGACCAGGTAGCCAAGGCCGTTCAGCAGCCAGATAAAGGGCAAGGCCAGCACTTTCGCGACCAGGGGGCCGACGACGGGCACGACCGCGATCAAGGCCAACAGCCAGACGAACAGGTTGCTCAGCAGGCCG
>CABHOJ010000088.1 GCA_902168195.1 uncultured Methylotenera sp. | reverse complement strand
ACCTATAACGGCAAAGCCGACGGTAGCGAAAAGGGGTTCTTCAGCTTGGTCAAGGGCGGCCTGAGAGCGATCACGGGGGCGATCGGCCATACCAACAAACAGGCATATCGCGTGAACACACCGGTCGCCACCATCGGGATTCGCGGCACCGAATACCTGGCGCAGTTCAATAACGCCAGATTGCTGGTCAAGGTCGGCAATGGCGCGGTCTATCTGGTGAATCAGGCCGGTGATATCGTCTTGTACAAGGGTCAGGTTGGTGAAGCGGGCGACGGCAGCAAGCCGAAGTATAGTTCTGACCAGCCCGTTGTCGGCTCAGCAGGGCCTACTGGCGGCAAGCCGCAAGAGACGCAGCAAGAACAGCAGAATCAGCAGAACCAGAACAATATATTCGTGGCAGGGGAATTGCGCACGGCAGATGGTTCCCCCTGTGCCATTTCGGACACCTGCTTTTCGGGCGACCTAGTCCAGCTTGATCAGCTGAATCAGCTGCTGCAAGGGCCATTAGCGAATCTGAGTCAGTTAGCGGCTCTGGATGCGGGTGCTGTTTATTCGGCGACTAATACCGTTGTGTTAACGAATGCTTGTTCATTCCTGAATTCCACCGGCTCTGTCACCACCGCCATGTACATCAACTTCATGACCTACGATGTTGACCTGTCGATGCTGACAAGCTTATCCAGCGGCTATCTGGCAGGCAAGTTTGTCGAAGGCTATGCGTACGGCAACGCTGCATTGAATCCGGCAAATGGCACCATCGCTTCGTTCTCCGGTACCACCTATACCTTTGATTCTGGCGGTAGTTCATTCGGGGGTACGGGCTTTCTCAGCGTGAATGCTGCTAGCCTGAATTCCAGCAACCTATCCAAGGCTACCGTCAACTACACATTCTCGGATGGCGTCGGTTCCACTGCAGGGGTATCGGCGAATATGGATGGTGTGGCCTTCCCTAATTCAACCTCAGTCAGTTCTGAATAATAGGTCTTTCGTAAAAAAGCTGCTTGATAGTCGTTTTCGCTGAGATCCCGATCTGTGTACGCAGATCGGGATTTTCTTTTAGGGCGGTTACGATGCTCACCGCTTCTTCATTGGTATCGAACAGGAATCCATTCACGCCTGAGTTGATGATATCGACATAGCCGCCATGCCGAGCAGCAACCACGGGTAGTCCTGCTGCCATCGCTTCGACGATACACAATCCGAACCCCTCCGGTTTCCTCGGGCTGGTGCGATACAAGAAACAGTCCAATCGATCGAGGAAGCCAGGCAAGGCTGATTGCGGGATCTCAGGGCTGATTTTAAGGGCGGGATGACCAGAGAGCCTGTCGGCGATGGATGTCGCGCCTACTAGTTCTATCTCACATCCCATCTTCAATAGCGCGCCGTAAACGTCTGGGTCATCGACATGGTGCTTGTACCGCACGTCCCGACTAGCGCGTCCAATCGTGAAGCGCTGTCTCACAGCATCGCCTTGAGTCACAGCATGACCGAAGAACCTTGCGATATCGAACGATGGCGGACTGATGGCACCGGGGAGACCGATCTCGTCCGCTAACGCCGACGACGCATAGACAATAGCCACCTGATGATCCAGAGCATGGGTCAATCGATGCATGCATCTAGAGAAGAGGTCAGGGGCGTGTTGGTTATAGACGAGCGTCACTTGCTCGAATCTGCGACGGTCGTACCAATGGCCGATCTCGACATCTGGGCCGATCACCCACAAATGACCGCCGTCAGGCTGGATGCCGCTATACGGCGCCATGGTGGTGATCGGATATGAAGCCAGAGTTTCCGCTGCCGGCTTCTGGCTCCAGAGATGCACCTCGTCCATCCCAGACTGCTTGAGGGCGGTCGCAAAATCGATCGCATGCCATACGCCACCTCCGATCAGGTGAAAAGGTGCCAGGATGTGGTGTCGGGTCATTTTGGTACAGGGAGATGGCTGATGCAGTTATCATATACGCCATGACACTGCAGGAAAACATCACGCTGGATTCGATGCTACGGCACGCGATCGAGGCGCTGCAGGCAGGCCAGTTCCTCCATGCCGAGAAAAGTTGCCGCCTGGCCATGGCCAATGGGCTGGCATCATCCCATGTGCAGTTCCTTTTGGGAGCCGCCCTGGAAGGGCAGGGTAGATTGAACCCTGCGTTGGAAGCCTTCGATCTCGCATTGCTAGAGCCTGACGCCAGTCCCCAATGCTGGTCAGCGAAGACCTCAGTACTGGTCAAGCTGGGCCGCCATCAGGATGCGATCGCATCCATGCAGCAGGCCTTGTCGCGCCATCCCAAGACGCCAGATCTCCATAGCAATCTTGGCGCCGTCTATGAGCAGAGCGGGAAGTTGCCGCATGCCCTGGCCGCTTACCGCGATGCGCTATTGATCGATCCGCGTCACATGCCAGCCTTGGTCAGCATGACTGCGGTATTGGTCAAGCTCGGGCAACATGCACTGGCAGTCGAGCAGGGCAAGGTCGCGATGTCGCTGGTGCCGCCCAGCATCGATCTTTACAATAATCTTGCCGAGGCCTATATCCAGCTGCAGCGATTCCCTGAAGCGCTGGATATCTGCGACCAGGCATTGGTCAGCTTCCCCTGGCATGCGGTCATGAAGTTCAAGCAGGGTCTGCTGCTGTCCTATCTCCAACGATACGACGATGCACGCAAGGCATTCTCTGAGGCACAGATCATCGACCCAGGGGTGGTGCGGGATTACTATCCGCAACTCGCCGCCATGGCCGGGAATCAGGAGATCCGTGCCGTGCCGGAACTGATCTTCTTCGACGTCGCCTATCATCAGCAGATGCGTTGCGACTGGCGCTATCGCGATGCGTATATCGAAGCGCTCCACACCATCATGTTGAGCAACAGCAGCGAAATGAAGCCGACGACAGTGGTCAACTTCGGGTTCCAGATGTTGTCATTGCCGATCGCCGCAGCAGATCGACTGCAGCTGCATAGGCGCATTGCCGATATCTATCGCGAGATCGTCTGGCTGGCCGAGGATCCGGTCTATGAACACAACCGTGACCATCAGAAGATCCGCATCGGCTACGTTTCGCCGGATTTCCGGCAACACCCTGTAGGGCTGTTATCACGGCAGATCTATGGTCTGCATGACCGGACACGTTTCGAGATATACGCCTATTCCTTGCACAAACCCGATAAGCCGGATGACGAAGTGACGAGCAGCATCGCGGCGACATGCGATCATTTCAAGGAAGTCCATACCTTGGGTTACCGGGCGATCGGCGATATGATCGCGGCAGACGAGATCGATATCCTGGTCGATCTCGCTGGCTATACCACACATGCTCGCCCGGAAGTGTTCGCCGTCAGGGCGGCGCCGGTGCAAGTCGCTTACCTGGGGTATCCGAGTACGACAGGCGCGGATTTCATCGATTATGCGATCGTGGACAATGTGGTCGTCAGGCCTGCTGATATGCAGAACGCCTGGAGCGAGGCCATCGTCCGCTTGCCCAACGCTTACTGCCCTTATGATCGCGAGCTCGATAATGCGGCGGCGGATCTCAGGCGCAGTGATTTCGGTTTGCCAGAACAGTCTTTCGTGCTGTGTTGCTTCAATAACAATTACAAGATCGACCCCGCCATCTTTGCCGTCTGGATGCGCATGCTCTCAAAGATTCCTGATGCCGTGCTCTGGGTGCTGGGGTTGAAGGCGGACACGCAGCAGAATCTGCTGGCATCCGCCGAGAAGGCAGGCATCTCCAGAGAGCGCCTGGTGTTTGCAGGGGTGATGCCTTTGAAGGAACATATCAAGCGTTATCAGCTGGCTGACCTGTTCCTCGATACCTGCTGGCATAATGCGCATACGACGGCCGCAGATGCCCTGTGGCAGGGCCTGCCGGTGCTGACCTGCGAAGGGCCAGTGGCTTCCTCTAGGCTGGCTTCGTCGTTATTACACGCACTGGATATGCAGGATGAACTCGTGACCCACAGCCTGGAAACCTACGAAGAAAAAGCCATGTATTACGCCGAGCACCGGGATGCACTGAAAGCGGTCCGCGATAAACTGGCGGCCAACCGCGATACCCAGCCGCTGTTCGACACGGCGTTGACCGTCAAACACCTAGAGCAGGCATATCTGGCGATATGGGCGCGCCATCAGGCGGGTCTCGCGCCAGTCGCGATCGACATCGCCGATATCAGAGAGATGACCGTTTGAGCGATCTATTCGAACCCGTGAATCCGCAGGCACCTCTAGCGGAGCAACTGCGCCCCAAGACCTTGGACGAGGTCGTCGGGCAATCCCACCTGCTGGGCGAGGGCAAGCCGTTGCGTCTTGCTTTCACCTCCGGCAAGCTGCCTTCCATGATCCTGTGGGGGCCGCCAGGGGTAGGCAAGACCACGCTGGCGAGGTTGATTGCCAATACTGCCGATGCCGATTTCATCCCGCTCTCCGCGGTGCTCGCAGGGGTCAAGGATATCCGCGACGCAGTGCAGCGCGCCGAACATGCGCTGCAGCAAACCGGTCGCCGTACCATCATGTTCGTCGACGAGGTACATCGCTTCAATAAATCCCAGCAGGATGCTTTCCTGCCCTTCGTCGAGAGCGGTCTCATCACCTTTATCGGGGCCACGACAGAGAACCCGTCGTTCGAGGTCAATAGCGCCTTGCTCAGTCGGGCCCAAGTCTTCGTGCTCAGCGCATTGTCCGAGGCCGAACTGGGCCAGCTACTCGATCGCGCATTGGCAGTCGCAGGCGAGGGCATCACTCTGACGCCGGAAGTGCGCGAGCAGGTGCTGGCCTACGCCGATGGCGATGCGCGCCGCTTGCTCAATTTCGCCGAGGGGCTATTCAATGCGGCACAGGCCGCCGGCAGGGATACGGTCGACGAAGCTTTCCTGCAATCGACCATGGCCAGCAAGCTGCGCCGTTTCGACAAGGGCGGCGAGGCCTTTTACGACCAGATCTCGGCTCTGCACAAATCGGTGCGCGGCTCCAATCCGGATGCCGCGCTCTACTGGTTCCTACGCATGCTGGATGGCGGCGCCGATCCACTCTACCTCGGACGCCGTATCGTCCGCATGGCGGTCGAGGATATCGGCCTCGCCGATCCGCGCGCGCAGACCATGACACTGGAGGCCTGTCAGATCTACGAACGTCTCGGTTCCCCCGAAGGCGAGCTGGCGTTGGCCAATGCCGTCCTCTATTTGGCAGTGGCTCCCAAGAGCAATGCCGCCTACATGGCGTATAACGAGGCCAAGGCCTTTGTCGGTAACGACAAATCGCGTCCGGTTCCGCTGCATCTGCGTAATGCGCCCACCAAGCTCATGAAAGCATTGGATTACGGCAAGGAATACCGATACGCGCACAACGAACCCGACGCCTATGCGGCCGGCGAGAGTTACCTGCCGGACGATATGCAGCCAGTACAGTTTTATGTGCCCACGCCACGTGGACTAGAAGGTAAAATCAGCGAAAAGCTCGCGCACCTGCGGGCACTCGATCAACAAGCCAAGAAAAAGAAGTAAGCCTCACCCAGGCGGCCTTAGGAAATCCCATGCTCGATATACAGCAGTTAAGAAACGATCTCGATACCGTTGTCACCAAACTCGCCAACCGCGGCTTCGTATTCAACACAGCGCATTTCAGCGCACTCGAACAGCAACGCAAGGATCTGCAAACCCGCACGCAGGATCTGCAAGCCAAACGTAACGCCACCTCCAAGCAGATCGGGATCGCCAAATCCAAGGGTGAGGATGTCGCCTCCATCATGGCCGAAGTCGCCGGCTTGGGTGAGGAACTCAAAGCGGCTGAAGAGGCATTGGCCAAATTGCAGGCGGAACTTCAGGCCTTGTTGTTGAACGTACCCAACCTGCCGCATGACAGCGTTCCCGCCGGTAAGTCCGAAGCCGATAACGTCGAAGTACGCAAGTTCGGTACGCCGCGTAGTTTCGATTTCCCGATCAAGGACCATACCGATGTCGGCATGCCGCTGGGGCTGGATTTCGATACCGGCGCCAAGCTCTCCGGCGCGCGCTTCACGTTCATGAAGGGTGGCATCGCCAAGCTGCATCGCGCCCTCGCGCAGTTCATGCTGGATACGCAGACCGAACAGCATGGCTATACCGAATGCTATACGCCCTACATGGTCAACGCTGAGACGCTCACCGGCACCGGCCAGTTACCCAAATTTGAGGAAGACCTCTTCTCGCTGGCGCATAACGACAGCAAGCTCTATCTGATCCCTACCTCGGAAGTCACCCTGACCAACACCGTACGCGATGAGATCGTGCCGGCCGAAAGCCTGCCGATCAAGCTGACGGCGCACACCCCATGCTTTCGTTCCGAGGCCGGTTCCTATGGCAAGGACACCAAGGGCATGATCCGCCAGCATCAGTTCGATAAGGTGGAGATGGTGCAGATCGTGCATCCGGAGAAGAGTTATGAAGCGCTGGAAGAGATGGTCGGCCACGCGGAGAACATCCTCAAGGCGCTGGGCCTGCCTTACCGTGTGGTATCGCTATGCACCGGCGACATGGGCTTTGGCGCCGCCAAAACCTATGATCTCGAAGTCTGGTTGCCGGCACAGGATACCTACCGTGAGATCTCCTCGGTCTCCAATTGCGAGGCGTTCCAGGCACGTCGCCTGCAGGCGCGTTTCCGTAACGCACAGGGCAAACCAGAGCTGGTGCATACCTTGAACGGTTCCGGGCTGGCAGTCGGCCGTACCCTGGTGGCGGTGCTGGAGAACTACCAGAATGCCGACGGCAGTGTCACCATCCCTGAAGTCCTGCGTTCCTACATGGGTGGTCTGGCAAAGCTCAGCGCCTGATCCCCTCAGGGGGTCGCGGCATGCCTGGCGTTGAACCAAGCCAGGTTGAAACTGGGGAGCAGTTCCTGATGCTTGGGTTCGTGTTTCTCCAGTATCTTGTAATACGTCCGGATCGATTCCACGAATACCACGGGCGCGCCGCCGCGCGCAAAGCCATATTTCAACGTGGAGTAGTACTCTTCCTTATTGAGTAAGGGCAGCGCTTTCTTGAGGTCGACCCAGCTATCCGGGTTGAGCTTGAGACGCTGCGCCAGCACGCGGGCGTCTTCCAGATGGGCATAGCCGATATTGTAGGCGGCCAGCGCCATATAGGTCCGGTCGGGTTCGGGGATGCGCTTGGGGATCATGTCTTTCAGCGTCAGCACATAGCGCGCCCCGGCGATGATGCTCTGGTTCGGGTCCAGTCTATCCGTCACGCCGAGGCGGTCCGCCGTCTCCTCGGTCAGCATCATGAGGCCGCGCACATTGGTCGGTGAGGTGTTGAAAGTATCCCAGTGCGATTCCTGGTAACTGATGGCAGCGAGCAGGCGCCAGTCGATGCCGGTCAATTCCTGGGCTTTCTTGAACAGCTCGATGTACTTGGGTAGCAAGGTACGCGAACGCTTGAGGAATGCCGTCACATCCAGTTGGTTCAGCCGTTCGGAGTGGCCGTAATAGCGATCGAGCAGGTTGTGCATGGTGCCATCCTTGAGGATGCGCGCGAAGAACAGATTGGCCTTCTTGTACAGCCATGGCTCACCGGTCTTCGGGAAAGCCCACGCGATCTTTTCCGCTTCGCCGATATCCATCGCTACCCCCAGGTTAGGGTAATAATTCTGCAGGATGGAGACCAGATGCCCATCCGCCAAGGTGTATCCCAACGAACCGTCGGCCACTTGTTGCAACAAGTCATCCGAACTGGTCTTCAGCTCGCGCCACTGCAATCCGGGTTCCTGCTGGCGCAGTTCGGCCAGCCGCTCGGCATAACTGGTGCCGACGGGGACGGCGATATCCTTGCCGATCAGGCCCTGCGGCTTTTTCGGGACTTCTTTCTTGGCGACCATCTCTCGGTTATAGACCACTTGTTGCTGCACGTTCTGGTAAGGCGCGCTGAACTGCACGAGATGCTGTCGCAAGTGGGTGACGCTGAGGTTGGCCGCGGCCAGGTGCGCTTTGCCCTTGAGCAGGGTAGGGATGACTTGGGTGATGTTGCTGACGACGAGGAACTTCACGCTGTAATCCGGCCCCAGTTCCTTGGCGAACATCTTGGCCAGATCGTATTCGAGGCCGGCGAACTGGTTGTCGCCATTGACGTAATAGGTATTGGGCCCGTTATGGGTGACGACGACGATTTCCTTGGATTGCTGCGGATCCGGCAGGGCTTTCTGGGGTTTCTGGCAGCCGATCAGACTCGCAACGGCCAGCATGATCAATAGCGCGCGCATCAGCAGAGTTTCACCAAGTTTCTATGCTTTGTCCAGCGAGAAAATCTCGGTAAATACGACTGCCGATGGTAGAATAGCGCCTCGCTGGATCGGCGACGCAGGCTCGTCGATGAATGCAGGAGAGGTGGCAGAGTGGTTGAATGTACCTGACTCGAAATCAGGCATACGTGCAAGCGTATCGAGGGTTCGAATCCCTCCCTCTCCGCCAGTGGCATCTCATATTCCCCTAATAGTTCTCAGCCGCTTCAAGTAGCCCGATCGGCGCACCCAGAAAATAGCCTTGCGCATGGGTGATCCCCAGTTCCAGGATGGTATCCAGTTGTTGCCGGGTCTCAACTCCTTCGACGATCAGTTTGCATGCGCTCTCTTCCGAATAACCGCTGAACGGCGACGCCTGCAGCTTCAGCAGGCGGTCCCCCTGCATGCGCATGACGTTCCTGACCTTGAGCTTGATGATGTCCGGCCCAAGGGTATCCAGCGCCTTCAATCCTTCCGTGCCCAGCGCGCGGTCATCGAGTGCGATACGCAGGCCCCGGTTGAGCAAAGCGCGTAGCGATTTGGTGACCTTGCTGAAAAGCTGCAGGTCCATGGGGTCGTTGATCTCGAGCACCACCCGTTTCATATCGGCATGGTCTAGGATGGCAGGTAATTGCGGCGACAGCGCGGTCTCCTTCGAGGCATTGATTGAAACGAATTGTTGCTCTTGATAGTAGTCGAGGCCTTGCAGGCCGAGCCGGATCGCTTTCAATTCCAGCTCGACCTTGTGCCCCAGGACTTCGGCTTCCTTGAACAGGGAGAGCGGACTCAGGCCGTCCTTGTCGCGGACTCTCGCCAGCGATTCGAAGCCGACGACGGTATTCCGCGTGATATCGAAGATGGGTTGATAGAGCACTTCGAGCAACTGGCCGTTGAGCGCAGCCTGCACCTTGGCTTCCATATCATGCTGGTGGCTGTGCACCTTTTCCCGCATGTTGAACCACTTGCCATAGACATCTGCCATGGCGGACATCAACCGAATATCCTCGTGACCGATCTGCCAGTTGGGCTGGTGACCGATGCAACCCAGTGAACCGTAGATACGGCCGTCCTCGAACGTGATCGGCACGCATAGGTAAGACTTGATCTTGTAGTCCTCAGCCACCGCCAGTTGCTCTTCCGGCGGCAGGCTGCCGATATCGAAGATGATGTCGGGCAGCTGTCCGTCGATCACGCGTTGGCAATAGGTGTGTTCGATGGGATCGCCGTCGCCCGGCTTTACCGGTGGCGAATGCTCCGAGGCATCGATGTAGCGGAACACGCGTTTACCCTCGCTGAATTCAGCGATGAAGGCGACATCCATGCCGATCTCGGTGCGCAATGATTTGAGGATATCCTGGATCAGGTTCTCGCCGTCGGCTTCGGATGTCGATGCTAGGAGGATCTGTTTCAGTGCGGTCAGGTTATGCGAAAGGTATTGTGTGTGATCCATGACGCGTGCAAGGCCTTTTTTCTAATTATTCTGACATCTGACTACGCCGGACGAAATCAGTTGCCTGATAGTTACGAACGAAGGCTTCGAACTCATCGGCAGGCAGCGGCTGGCTGGTGATGTACCCCTGATAGATGTCGCAGTGATGGGCTTGCAGGAAGGCCAATTGCTCCTCGGTCTCGACCCCTTCAGCGACCACCTGCATGCCTAGATTATGGGCCATGGCGATGATGGTCGCCGTGATGGCGCGGTCGTCCTGGTCCAGTTCGATATCCCTGACGAAACTGCGGTCGATTTTCAGTACGTCGAGTGGGAAACTCTTGAGATAGGCGAGCGAGGAATAGCCCGTGCCGAAATCGTCTATCCCCAACACAACGCCGGCGGCCCTGATCTGACTGAGGGTTTCCAGCACCTCGTTCTCGCGCTGCATGAGGATGCTCTCGGTCAGTTCCAGCTCCAGGGAAGTGGCCGGGAAACCCGTCTTGTCGAGGATCTGCTTGATCGTCTTGTAGAGGTCGCCATGATGCAACTGATTGGCCGAGATGTTGATGGAGATCGACATCGGCGGCATGCCGAAATCCAGCCAGTGCCGTCCTTGCTGACAGGCTTCACGGATCACCCATTCACCGATGGTATTGATGAGGCCGGTCTCTTCCGCCACGCCGATGAACTGGATGGGAGGGATGACGCCTTCTACCGGGTCGATCCAGCGGATCAGCGCTTCGGCACCGACGATATCGCCGGTGGTCATGTCGATCTTGGGTTGGTAATAGAGCGCGAGCCTCTCCTGCGCGATGGCCTGCCGTAACCTGGCCTCCACACTGAAGCGTTCGCGAGCGGCCTTGGTCAGGTTCTCGGAGAAATAGCGGTAGCAGCCTTTGCCAGCGGCTTTGGCCTGATAGAGCGCCGCGTCCGCATGCTGTAGCAGCTCCAGCGCCGTACTGCCATGGTTGGGGTAGAGGCAGATACCGACACTGACGCCGATGCGAACTTCGACGTTGTTGGCGAGCTTGCAGGGCGCTTCCAGCGCCTTGATGATGCTGTCGGCGACCCTGGAAGCATCGGATTCCTGGCTGATGTCTTCCAGCAGGATGGTGAATTCGTCGCCCCCTAGCCGCGCCACGGTGTCGGCCCCGCGCAGGCGCCGGGTCAGGCGCTTGGCGATGTGCTGCAATAATTCGTCGCCTGCGAGATGGCCAAAGCTGTCGTTGACGTCCTTGAACCGGTCCAGGTCCAGCATCAAGAGTGCCAGTTGCTTGCCCTCTCTCTGTGCGGCCTGGATCGCATGCTCCAGATTGGAGAGCAGCCTCAGGCGGTTCGGCAAGGTGGTCAGCGGGTCATGGTGCGCCAGGAATTCCAGACGCGCCTCTGAGGCCTTGATGTTCGTGATGTCGGCAAAGATGCCGACATAGTTCTGCACCTGACCGTCACGGTTCTTGATCACCGAGATGCTGAGTAACTGCGGATAGATATCGCCGTTCTTGCGCCGGTTCCAGATCTCGCTTTGCCAGTAGCCCTCGGTCTCCAGCGACCGCCACATGTTGTGGAAGAAATGCGCATCGTGCCGGCCGGACTCCAGCAGGTTGGGCGTCTTGCCGATCACCTCAGACGCGTCATATAGCGTGATGTCGCTGAAGGCGCGATTGACCGACAGGATGCGCGATGCGCTATCGGTCACCATGATGCCTTCGCGCGTATGTTCGAACACGGTGGCTGCCATGCGCAGGTGCTCTTCGCTGGCCTTGATCGCGGTGATGTCGGTGACCGTGCCGACATAGCCCATGAACTGATCCTTGTCGTCCAGCTCGACCAACGCTTCGCCCTTGACCCAGAATAGCTTCCCGTCTGGATGCAGGAAGCGATATTCCGCCGAGAAGGTCTCGCGCTTGCTGAAGGCTTCTTTCCAGGTGCGGATCAGCTGCTCCTTGTCGTCCGGATGCAGGTAGCGGGCCCAGCCCACCCCCTGCGCCTCTTCCAGACTCAAGCCGGCGATCTCGAGACCGCGCTGGTTGATATAGGTCGTCGCGCCGAAGGTGTCGGTGCGGAAGATGCCGGCCGGGGCAACCCGGGCCAGGGTCTGGAACAAGGTCTCGCTCTCGCGAAGCGCCTTGTTGCGCGCGAGGATATCGGTGATATCGCGCATGATGGCCACCGCCCCGAGTTTATGGCCCTTGTCGTCGAAAAAGGGTGCGGCGCTGCAGGAGACGAAGCGATCCGGCTGGTTGCGCGCCTTGATCACCATGCCTTCATGTTGCAACTGTTCGCCATGGAACGCGCGGACCAGCGGGATCTCGTGTGGCAAGAGTTCTCGATGGCCTTCCGCATCATAGAGCCCGAAATATTGGCTCCATTGTTCCGGCGGGATGTCCAGCGGATCGACGCCGTGCCATTGTTTGGCGATGTTGTTGAACAGCACCAGTTTCATGTTCGCGTCGCAGGCTACCACGCCATCGGCCTGATTGTTCAGCAAGGCGCGGTTGAATTCTTCCTGCGTGCGCAAGGCATCCTCAGCGGTCCGTCGTTCCGTGATGTCCTCGATGGCGACCAGGTAGTGCTCGACGTGGCCTTGCAGGTCCCGGATGGCGTTGGCTTCGATGCGGACGATGACGGTATTGCCCGCTTTATGGATGAGTCGTTTCTCCACCAGGATGTGGTCGATCTTGCCATCGATGAATTGCTTGTTGAGCGCCAGGTCGCGATCCAGGTCTTCGGGATGGGTGATATCAACCCAGGTCATCTTCAACAGCTCATGCGCCTCGTAGCCGAGCATCTCGCACAAGCGGTCATTGACCTGTGTCCAGCGTTTGCTTTCGGTATCGATCACCGCCATGCCGATGAAAGGCATGTCGTAGAAACGTTTGAGCAGACGGTCGCGTTCGCTGCTTTCGGTCAACAGTTCGAGCCGGTGACTCTTCTGTTGTTCGCGTATCAAAAAGAGTATCGCCAGGATCAGTGCAGCGACCGCGAC
>CABHOJ010000087.1 GCA_902168195.1 uncultured Methylotenera sp. | reverse complement strand
GTATTGCCCGCTTTATGGATGAGTCGTTTCTCCACCAGGATGTGGTCGATCTTGCCATCGATGAATTGCTGGTTGAGCGCCAGGTCGCGATCCAGGTCTTCGGGATGGGTGATATCGACCCAGGTCATCTTCAACAGCTCATGCGCCTCGTAGCCGAGCATCTCGCACAAGCGGTCATTGACCTGTGTCCAGCGTTTACTTTCGGTATCGATCACCGCCATGCCGATGAAAGGCATGTCGTAGAAACGTTTGAGCAGGCGGTCGCGTTCGCTACTCTCGGTCAGCAGTTCGAGCCGGTGACTCTTCTGTTGTTCGCGTATCAAAAAGAGTATCGCCAGGATCAGTGCAGCGACTGCGACGAAGGTCAGGCTCGCGATCCACGCCAGCAGTGTATTGAGTGAAGCCATCACCTCCTTCTGGTCGATCTGTCCGACCATGCGCCACGCTGAATCCTGGATGTTCTCGACCGTGAGATAGGCCGGCCGATTACGATAATCGACGCCCTTGGCGCGCTTCTCGGTGAGATAAGGACTGTCGGGCTGTAGCTTGCGCTCGGTGATATCGGTCTTGCGCGCGATCTTGGCGTGGTTATGGATCAGGGATTCATGGTCATCCGACTGTCTGGCAATGACGATGCCGGCGCTCGAACTGGCACTGGGCCACGACAGCACGCGCGGCAATATCTGCCGGTCGATCCCGGTATGCACCATGACGTAAGCGATGATCCTGCGCTCGCCGTTGGTGATCCGTGTGATGGGTGCCAGTACGTCGAGTTGGACACGATCTTCGATGGTGTAGAGATCGCTGAAACCTACTTTGCCGGATTGTTCGCTGGCGTGCACGAGTCGCTGTTTGACTTCGTCTGATGCGACTGCCTCGCCTTGGAGCAACAGTCGGTTGCCATTGCGGTCGAGCAGGGTGACTGCCTCGTATTCGTAAGCGGAGATCAGCGCCTGAAAGCGCTGCGCGATGGGTGCACGATTCGCTGGCGTATCGTCTTTCAATAGTGTGGCGACAAGATCGGCGAAGCCGCGATCCGCTGCCAGCACCTCTGCGTCACCGACACGAGAATCCCGCCAGCGCTCGAACTGGACGACCTTGATCTTGGCCACCAGTTGCAGGTTCTTGTACGTGCTTTGTTCGATCTTGGGCGTGTAGAAGTATTTCACTCCCAGCGTGATGAGCGGCGAGATGGCCAGCAGGATGACCAGTATCAGCAGGAGGTAGCCCCGATGTAACTGTGACCTTCCGGTATCGGTTAAGGCGGGCGAAACTGGTGAAACAGAACGCTGATGGAGCAGCCAGTAGATGATGGCTGCTGTTAGCAGCACCAGGCTGATGTCGGGTAACAATGCCCACAGAATGTCAGTGACGGCTGCATCCTGTTGTAACTGGAACAGGCGATTCTCTGCCGAGACCCACAAAGTGCCGAATATGACATAGCCCAGCGCAGTCCTACCCGGGCGCAAATTGGCAATTCGATGGGGCAGATTCTTGAACGGCATCATGAGTCGGCACTTTTGACTTCATTATGCTCAGATTCAGTGCATTCTACAATTCACATTGGATAAACTGCACCGTCATGCTCACTGATAGCGCAAAGCCTCGATCGGGTTAAGCTGGGCGGCCTTGCGGGCAGGGTAGAAGCCGAAGAAGATCCCCACTGCAGCAGCGACGCTGAATGCCAGCAGGATAGAGTTGCCCGAGATGAGGATGGTCGCCTGTGTCAGCATACCGACCAGCACAGCGCCGCCGATGCCGAGGATGAGACCAATCAGGCAGCCGAAGAAGGAGATGACGATCGCCTCCAGCAGGAATTGCATGAGGATATCCCGTTCCCGGGCGCCGATCGCCATGCGGATGCCGATCTCACGCGTACGCTCCGTGACCGAGACCAGCATGATGTTCATGATGCCGATGCCGCCCACCAATAGCGATACCGAGGCTATCGCCCCCAATAACAAAGCCATGGTGCGCGTGGTCTCCGCGGCAGAATTGGCCAGCGAGGTCAGGTTGCGTACCGAGAAGTCGTTGTCGTTGCCTTCGCGGATGTTGTGGCGCTGACGCAGCAGATTGTTGATGTCCGATTCCACGGCGGGCATGATCTCGGCAGTCTCAGCTTGCACCATGATCATGCGCACGCTACCGGGGAACTGGCCGCCGAAGAGTTTTCGCTGGGCGGTGGTGAGCGGCACGATGATGGTGTCGTCCTGGTCGCGCCCGTCCAGACTCTGGCCTTTGCCCTCGAGCAGGCCGACGACTGTGAACGGCGTCTGCTTGATGCGGATGGTCTTGCCGATGGGGTCGATCTCGTCACCGAAGATATTCTGCGCGACGGTCTTGCCGATGATGGCGACGCGTGTCGCAGAGCGGATATCGGAATCGGAGAACATGTAGCCGTCCGCCAGGTTCCACGAGCGCACATCGAGGTAGCTCGGCATGGTGCCGAGGATGCTGGTGTTCCAGTTATTGGAGCCGAAGACGATCTGCGCCGTGCCCATCGTCACCGGCGCGACGGCTGAGATGCCTTCCAGTTCGCCGATGGCGGTGGCGTCGCCGACCTTTAGCGATGGCGCGTTGCCGGTGCCGATGCGAGCGCCGCCCGAGGTGGTCGAGCCGGACAGTACGATGAACAGATTGCTGCCCATGGAGTTGATACTCTGCTTGACCGACTCTTGCGCGCCCTGGCCGATGGCCATCATCAGTACTACCGCGCCGACACCGATCACCATCCCCAGCATGGTGAGGAAGGTGCGCAACCGATTGGCGCCCATGGCGTGCCAGGCTTCTCCCAACATCGCGCCAAACATCAGGCGGCTCCGGCTTCTGCGGTCAATTCGCCGAATCCGCGCTGGCTGTCCTGCACGATACGGCCATCGAGAAAGCGCACCTGCCGGCTTGCGTGTTCGGCGATATCGGGCTCATGGGTGACCAGCACGATGGTGATGCCTTCTTTGTTCAACTCGCCGAACAGGGCCATGATCTCCTCGCTGGTTACGCTATCGAGGTTGCCCGTCGGTTCGTCTGCCAGGATCAGGTTGGGACGGTTGACCAGTGCGCGGGCGATGGCGACTCGCTGTTGCTGGCCGCCGGAGATCTGGTTAGGCATGGAGTGATAGTATTTTTCCAGGCCGACCTTCTTCAGTAGTACGGCGGCGCGGGCATGGCGCTCGGCCTTGTCGATGCCGGCATACACCAGCGGCAGCGAGACGTTATCCAGCAAGGAAGACCGGGATAGCAGATTGAAGCCCTGGAAGACGAAGCCGATGGTCTTGTTGCGTACCCGGGCGAGCGCATCCCCGTCCAGTTCGGCAGTCTGGTAGCCGTCCAGCGTATATTCGCCGCTACTCGGTTTGTCGAGGCAGCCGAGGATGTTCATGAAGGTGGATTTGCCGGAGCCGGAAGGCCCCATGATGGCGACGTAATCGCCGTAAGCGATGTCGAGATCGACTTCCTTCAATACGGGGAAGGGGCCGGCTGCCGTCATGTAGTGCTTGTGCAGCCCACGCACTCTGATGACGTTGCCGGCTTTTTTCTGGCTTTCCGTCATCAGAACATCCGCATCCGCATGTTACCTTGCGGTTGGCTGGCCCCGTCGATCTGCGTCTCTCCGGTGATGACCTTGTCGCCGGATTTCAATTCCTTGCTGGATATCTGGGTGAACTGGCCATCGGAGATGCCGAGACGGACCCTCACCGCCGCAGGTTTTCCATCGCGCAGCACATAGACTTTGCCCATTGAGATATCGCCTGATTTCTTCTTGCCTTTGGCTCGGCCGGCACCGCTACCTGCGGGTTTCGTTTCGCCAGTAGCGTCCTCTTCTTGCAGCGTCGGCTTGAAACGCAGGGCCGCGTTCGGCGCGAGCAGCACATCTTCCTCACGCGCGACGGCGATACTGACGTAGGCCGTCATGCCCGGCAGCAGGGTCAAGTCCGGATTATCCACCGAGATCACGACATCGTAGGTGACCACATTGGCGTTGATGGTCGGGTTAAGCCGCAGTTGTTTCACATAACCTTCGAAATTCCGGTTCGGGAAAGCATCCACCGTGAATCGGGCCTTCTGGCCTTCCTTGATGTTGCCGATATCGGCTTCCGCGAAACTGGAATTGATCTGCATCTTGGAAAGATCCTGGGCGATCTTGATCAGGGTAGGGGTCTGGAAGCTGGCGGCGACGGTCTGGCCGACATCGATCACGCGGTCGACGACGATGCCGGACACAGGCGAACGGATGATGGAGAACCCCAGGTTGGTCTGGTCGCGGCGCAACTGTGCGCTCGCGGTATCCAATTGGGCACGCGCCGACTTCAATGCCTGTACGGCCTGGTCCAGTTCCTGCCGGGAGACGTACTCCTGTTGATACAGGGAACGGATCCGCGATTCGTTGGCCTGGGCGAGTTCCAGTGAAGCCTGGGCGTTACGGACGGTACCCGAGGATTGGGCGATCTGCGCCGTGAACAGGGAATCGTCCAGCTCGAGCAAGACCTGGCCTTTCTCCACCTTGTCGTTGAAATCCACATAGAGCTTGCTGACGCGCCCGGAGACCTGGGTGCCGACACTGACCACCGTCACCGGATTCAGGGTGCCGTTAGCGGAGACGGATTGCTCGACGCTGCCTTGCTTGATGGCCTGGAAGCGGTAGAGCTCCTCGGGCTTGGGTTTGTTGCTCTGGGCATAGAAGTAATAGGCTGCGGCAGCGGCCACGACCACGATGATGAGGGTACTGAATTTTCTGATGGCATGACGCATGTCGATGTCTTTTCTTATGGAATGGCCTGGGCCTAGGGCATGGCGAAGTTATTGGTTTCGGGCAGCGATTGGATCATGGCGTTATCCAGCACGCCGATGGATTGCGCCAGGGTGGCGCGTGCGATATTCCAGTTGAGATCGGCCTGGATCTTTTGTTGCCGTGCCGTGGCGAGCGCGCTCTGCGCATTCAAGGTATCCAGGATATTGCCGACACCGGCCTTGTAACGCCCTAGGGCGACCCGTGCGGATTCCTCCGCGCTGCTGACGAAGGTCTTGGCGGCCGCGATCGACTGGTTGGCGGTGCGCAGGCTTTGGTAGGCGCGCCAGACATCCAAGGAGATCTGCAGGCGGATGCGGTCGCGCTGTGCGGCACGCACCTCTGCCGTGGCTTGCGCGGCACGGATACGGTAGCTGGGAGCGTAGCCTGAGAACAGGGGAATGGAGACATTGATACCGAGCGTGGAGTTATTGTTCGACGTGAGGCTACTGCCATCCAGGTAACTGTTCGAGGCGGAGAGCGACACCGTCGGCTTGGCTGCGGCACGGCTGGCTTCGATGCTCGCTTCAGCTGCCCGGACCTGGGCTTCGCTGGCGACCAGGTCAGGACGGCGATTGCGTGCCTGCTCGATCATGGCGTCGATGTCCGCTTCCACGCTAGGTTGTGTCTCGATAGGCGTAATCGGTGCCAGCGATAGGGGTTGATTGGCGGATAGCCCCATCACATTTGCGAGTGTGCCGTAGGCCGTCTTCAGCGTACCTTCGGCAGTGATGCGTGTCAGTGTCGCCTGGGCATAGGCCGTTTGCGCCTGCAGCTTGTCCGCAGGCGTGGCGATGCCGGCCTTGTACCGGGCTTCCGCGGCTTTGAAACTCTCGGCGCTGGCCCGCTCCGATTCGAGCGCCGCCTGTAGCGCGGAGATCGCAGCCTGCGTCTGGTAGTAAGACTGGATGGCGCTCAGCAAGAGATTCTGGACCGTGCTGTTCTGGGTCGCGGCGGCTGCCTGTAATAGTTGCCGCGCATTCTCAAGATTAGCGTTACGATTGCCGAAGTCGTATAACAGGTAACTCGCGACCAGGCTGTTGCTGAGGTTGCTGTAGGGGTTGGTCCTGGTTGCCAGTTCCGGACTGGCACGGGTCATGCTAGTAGAGACGTTGTCGGTCACGGAGGGCAGGTAAGCAGATCTGGCGATACCGAGCTGGGCTGCCTGGATCCGGGCATTGGCCCAAGCTTCACGCGTCTGGGGATTGTTGCAAAGCGTGGTGTTGGCGACATCGGCCAGCGTCAGCGTATTCTGGACCTCAGGCATGATGCAGGGCGAGGCAGGATCTGCGAGATAAGTGTCTGGAACTAGCGGTGGCGTCAGCGAGTCTGTGCCGAGAGGATCGCCACTGTCATACCACAGGCTGCGTTCCGCAGCAGACCGGGCTTCCGTGCTGGCCACTGCCAGTAGAAGCATGGCCAGCATGAGGCCTGATCTTGCTGTTGCGGAACGGGATCGGAAAAGCATGGGTTGCATGGTATTTGATTTTGTTATCACTCGGCCAGTAACGTTATTCAAGCAGGAAAAGATGACACGGATTCTAGTGATTTTGCTTAGTGGTTTTCTATTGGTACAAATATAGAATCGATTCAATAACAAGACGAACAGGATCCCGGCAAGCACCACTATGACAAACCCTGAACAAAATCGTTGGCAAGGATATGCGGTGCTGGTTGCGGGGGCCCTGCTTGTGCTGGGTTTCCTGCTGGGGCATTACAACAGTCAACGTGTGCAGGGCGACCAGAAGATCCTGCTGGAGTCAGCCAGCAAGGAGATCAGCGATAGCTTCAAAACCGAGATACAGCATGCCATCGATATCGTAGAGTCGATGAGCTGGTTGTTCTACGCGAGCCAGTCGGTCGATCGCGAGGAATTCCAGAGCTTTGCCGCCAATGCCCTGCGTACCAGCCCCATCGTCAAGGAACTGCGCTGGTCGCCCAAAGTCACGGATGAACGTCGGGAAGCGTTCATCAACCTGGCACGTGAGCAAGGCTTCAAGGATTTCGATCTCAAGGAGCAGGGCGCCAGGTATACGGATCTTTTGAAGTCTCGCAAGCGCGCGCAGTATTTCCCGCTTTTCTATATATACCCTCAAAGCAATGACCGCCTGGGGCTCGATGTTTATAGCCGCACCAACGACCGCTGGGCCATGCATGCCGCTTTGGAGCGGGGTCGGCCGGTGGCGACAGCCGTCAGCGATGTGCCGCCCTATGGTAACCGCATGTTGATCTATGTGCCGGTGTTCGAGCGTCAGTCTTCCGGAACGGCAGTGCCGGACCCGTCAAATTTGGTCGGTTATGTGACGGCGGTGGTCACCTTGGATAGCTTGGTGAACGCCATGCGGGAGAAGGTCGAGCAAACGGGGATCGACGTCTTGCTGTTCGACAATACGAACAAGATGCATCAACTGCTCGCCTATCTGCCGAGTAAACATAGCCGATTGAGCGCAGAAGAGGCTGCTGTCGAGTACCGCATCGCCAAGTCCGGCTCTGTCGTGAGTCTGATCGTCGCCGAACGTAACTGGGAATTCGTCATCCACCCGAACCAAGCCAATGCCGGAGACGATCAGGCCCTCATCTGGGTCCTGGTGGCGGGTTTGCTGGTGATCGGGATATTGGTGATCGCGACGATACGTAGCTGTATGGCTAGTATCGCCGCCGATACTGCAGGCGTTTAGTCGATCCCCTGGCTGGCCAGGTAATCCTCGTAATTGCCGCTGAAGTCGATGATGCGATCAGGCTTGATCTCAAGGATGCGCGTCGCGATCGAGCTGACGAACTCCCGGTCGTGGCTGACGAAGAAGAGCGTCCCCTTGTACTTGTCCAGGGCCGTATTCAGGGCTTCGATCGATTCCATGTCCATGTGATTGGTCGGCTCATCCATCAGCAGTACGTTGGTACGCGCCAGCATCAGCTTGCCGTAGAGCATGCGGCCCTTTTCACCCCCGGATAGCACCTTGACCGATTTCTTGGTGTCTTCGCCCGAGAACAACAGCCTGCCGAGCATGCTTCTGACTGCCTGGTCGTCGTCACCGGCCTGCGTGTATTGCGTCATCCATTCGAACAGGTTGTCGCCATTCTCGAACTCGTATTCATGGTCTTGCGCGAAGTAACCCAACTTGGCTTTCTCGGCCCATTTGACCGTGCCGTGGTTTGGCTTCAGGTCGCCGGCGATACAGCGCAGCAGGGTGGTCTTACCGATACCGTTCTCACCGATGATGGCGACCTTCTCGCCGGCTTCGACTTGCAGGTTGAAATCGTTGAACAGCGGCTTGTCGAAACCATGGCTCAGTTTCTCGATGACGACGGCCTGGCGATGCAGTTTCTCGCGGTCGTCATACTCGAAACGGATGAACGGGTACTGGCGGCTGGAGGGCTTGAACTCCTCGACCTTGATCTTATCGATCTGCTTGGCGCGGCTGGTGGCCTGCTTGGCCTTGGACGCATTGGCCGAGAATCGACGTACGAATTCCTGCAGGTCGGCGATCTGTTGCTTGGCCTTGGCATTATCCTTGGCCTGCTGTGCGCGAGCCTGGGTCGAGGCTTCCATGTAGTCGTCGTAATTGCCCGGATAGATGGTCAGCTTGCCGTAATCCATGTCGCAGGTATGGGTACAGACCTGGTTCAGGAAGTGGCGATCGTGCGAGATGATGATCATCGTGCAGTCACGGTTGTTCAGCACATCTTCCAGCCAGCGGATGGTATTGATGTCCAGGTTATTGGTCGGCTCGTCCAGCAGCAGGATGTCTGGATTGGCGAACAGGGCCTGTACCAGCAGTACGCGCAGCTTCCAGCCTGGCGCCACGGCGCTCATCAGCCCGGTGTGCTGTTCGATCGGGATGCCGACGCCCAGCAATAGTTCGCCTGCACGGGCTTCGGCCGTGTAACCGTCATATTCCGCGAATACGCCTTCCAGTTCGGCGGCGCGCATGTAATCGTCTTCGGTCGCTTCCGGATTCATGTAGATGGCGTCTTTCTCGACGCTGGCTTTCCACATCTGCTCATGACCCATCATCACGACGTCGATGACGCGTTGATCTTCATAGGCGAACTGGTCCTGACGCAGGAACGCCATGCGCTCGTTGCTATCCAGCGAGATGTTGCCGGAAGTGGGTTCGAGTACGCCCGCCAGGATCTTCATGTAAGTGGATTTGCCGCAACCGTTGGCGCCAATGAGGCCATAACGATTGCCGTCGCCGAACTTGACCGAGACATTCTCGAACAAGGGCTTTGCACCAAACTGCATGGTGATGTTGTTACTGATAAGCAATTGGATTTCCTAGGTGGTTTATTTGAAGCCGTCGTAGATCACGACTTCGTTCATGGGTAATTGGCCGCCGCGCGGCCAGGCTTCCTTGATGCCCTTGCCGATGGCGACGAACATGGCCGGCGTATGATTAGCCGGCAGGTTGAGCAATTTGGCGACGGCATCGAAATCGAAGCCATCCATGGGGCAGGAGTCATAGCCCATCTCTTTTGCCGCGAGCATCAGCGTCATGGCTGCCATGCCGCAGGATCGCATGCCTTCGTCACGCTGCACCTGTTCCTTGTCGCGATAATAGAGATCGATCGCGGGCACGAGAAAATCTTGTACAGGCTTTGGCGCGTCCTTCCAGTAACGCTGAGGCTGCTTCTCCCAGGATTTGAGGTCTGCGACCAGCACCACCAGGATGGAGGCGTCGGTCACCTGCGCCTGATCCCAGCTGACGGCCCGTACCTGCTGGCGTAGTGCAGGATCCTGCAGGACCACGAAGCGCCAGTTCTGGATGTTGAACGCGGTGGGCGAAAGCATGGCCAGTGACATGAGCCTGTCGATCTCGGCTTGGGTCATCCGATGATCGGCATCATAGGCTTTGATGGAGCGGCGAGTTTCGATGGCGGTGCTGACGTTCATGGGTTGACTCCTTAATAATCGATCTCAGTGATTTCCAGTATCTGGTTGCCGGCAGGGCGCAGCCAGGTGACGTTATCGCCAATCTTGTGTCCCAACAGGGACTTGGCCAGCGGTGAGACCCAGCTGACCTTGTTGGCAGCGATATCGGCCTCGTCTTCGCCAACGATCATGAACACATGGCGATCGCCGTTCTCGTCTTCTACTGTGACCTTGGCGCCGAACAGCACCTGCTCACCGGATTGCTGCGCAGGATCGACCAGTAGAGCGGATTCCAGTCTGGCCTGGAGGTAGCGCAGGTCACGCTCGACCATCGCGAGACGCTGCTGTGCGACCGGGTCCTCCTTCAGCGGCGCCAACTGCTGACGTTCTTTCTCCAGAACCGATTCCTGCGCTTGCAGCTGTTGCAGCCCGGTTGGCGTCACATAATTCGGATGCTCGCTGATCGGCCGTTCCGGCAGATCGGTTCCGGCATGTTCGAGGTCGTCCTCCTTTACGAAGCCGCGGCTCATCTAGGCTTGACTTGTGCGTTTAAACATTGACATGGCTGGGCGCTTTTTCCGGGTCGCATCCATCGACTGCGTCGACGGAACCTGCTACCCCTGCAAAAGCTTTACTCCCACTCAATCGTCGCGGGGGGCTTGCCGGAGATGTCATAGACCACCCGGTTGATGCCACGCACTTCGTTGATGATGCGGTTGGAGACTTTCCCCAGCAGCTCGTAAGGGAGTTCCGCCCAGTGTGCAGTCATGAAATCGCTGGTGACGACCGCGCGCAGCGCGACCACGTAATCATAAGTACGGC
>CABHOJ010000086.1 GCA_902168195.1 uncultured Methylotenera sp. | reverse complement strand
GACGGCATACGAGTTTTCTGCCTGTCTCGTGGGCTCGGAGATGTGTATAAGAGACAGGTACAGGTGTGTCTGCGAGAACCGTAAGGGCGCGGTCTCGTCTGGATTCGCGGCGACGGCAGAGAGATTCTCAAGCACACTTGCAAGTGCCTGATCGATCTCGTCTTTCACCCAAGTCAGTGGGCCAATATCAAAATCTTCTGCCAATTTTTCCCCGCGTATCGCGTGTGTTCTTATTAAGAGAGCTTGAAGCCGGCGACGGAATCACGCAGTTCTTCTGCCAGCGTGGTCAGCTGACCGACAGATTGCGCGGTTTGCTTGGTGCCTTCCGTTGTCTGCGAGGTAATGTTCTGAATCTGTTGCATGTTACGGCTCACCGTTGCGGCCACCTCGGTTTGCGCCACCGTCGCGGACGAGATCGCTTGGATCAGGCGTGCAAGGTTATTGGTAACGGTTTCGATCTCGTTCAGCGCCTGACCTGCAGCGTCTGACAGACGGGCCCCTTCGACCACACCCTCGGTACTCTTTTCCATAGCGGCCACCGCACTGTTCGTGTCGGTCTGAATGGTCTTCACAATCGCACTAATCTGCTTGGTCGCTTCCGAGGACCGTTCTGCCAGTCGCTGAACTTCTTCCGCAACCACCGTAAAGCCTCGACCTGCTTCACCGGCGGATGCTGCTTGGATCGCAGCATTCAGCGCCAGAATGTTGGTCTGTTCGGTAATGTCCGAGATCAGTTCCACGATTTCCGAAATCTCCTGCGAGCTTTCGCCCAGACGCTTGATTCGCTTGGAGGTCTCCTG
Organism: uncultured Methylotenera sp.; assembly: GCA_902168195.1. Classification (GTDB taxonomy): domain Bacteria; phylum Pseudomonadota; class Gammaproteobacteria; order Burkholderiales; family Methylophilaceae; genus CABHOJ01. The sequence continues at coordinate 19,653 of CABHOJ010000086.1, read as the reverse complement.
AATCTGTGTACGGATTTCATTCATGCCTGAGATCGTGTTCTGTACCGCCTGCGCGCCCTGCGTAGCAGCCTGCAGCGAACGTTGCGCCACCTGGGCAGCCTGACCGGCGTTGCTGGATACCTGCAAGATCGAACGCGTCATGTTGGTGACGGCCTCGCCGGTTTCCTCAATCTGCTTGGATTGTTGCTCCGCGGCGTTCAGCAGGCTGGCAGAGGTGTCTTGCGCCTGTGCAGTCGCCTGGTTCACCTGCTCGGTAGCGCGGTTAATCTCGGTGACCAGGTCTCGGAGACTGTCGATCGTGTAGTTGATGGAGTCGGCAATCGCACCGGTGATGTTCTCCGTCACCTGCGCCTTCACGGTCAAGTCACCGTCTGCCAGGTCGCCCATTTCGTCCAGCAAGTGAAGAATCGCTTCCTGGTTACTAAGGTTGGTTTGTTCGATCTCGAGGAAGCGTTGGCGTGCGCTGGTCACCTGGCGATAACCCATCAGCACCAGCAACACCACCGCGACGATACCGCCGACCGCAGCCAGGATCAGCCAGATACCGGCTTTACCTTGCGATTGATAGATAGCGACCGACTGCCGTGCATCCGCCACGATCTGATCGCTCAAGGCGACGACTTCAGCCAGCTTTTCCGGGGTTTGAGCTTCGCCGGCAGCCTGGGATTTGTTGATGTCCTTCAGTTTGGTATGCAGGGATTTCCAGGATGCATCGATCTTGTCGATATTCGGTACCACCTTGCTGCCGCCCAGCAGGGTCTCTGCATCCAGTTTGCGCATCTGTTTGATGTTGATATCCACGCTACCCATGACGTTCATCAGACGGACATCGGAGTTGTTGGCCAGCACCGCGTCGCGCGACGCTTGCTGGACGAATACCTGGATGTCGCCGGCGGCGGTCGAGAATCGGTTATCTCGATTCACTTGCAGCAAATAGAAGAGCAAGGACAGCAGGGAAATGGCAAACGCGATGATGAGCAGACCCACAAGCCCCCTCGATGTGCCGCCTGTCTCATCGGATTGCCCTCCGCCACGGTTGAACAATCCCTTGATATTCTCCACCAGCTTGGCTGGTAGGCCTTTGATGCTAGCCAAATCGAATGCCATCACTATCCCCTCTTGTTATCATGCTGCCAGCCTCGACTGGTCAGGCTGCTACCTGCAGAAACTCATTCTGGCCAAGAAGTACGTCGAGACTGAGCTCTTCCCATACTTGTCCAGTGTTGTCCTTGTACCTTCCCAACTGCCAATTCGCCTTGTCCGAGACTTCGGGTTCAGCTTTCATCTCTTCCAGATTTCGCAGACCGATCAGGCGATCCACGAGCAAGCCTGCATTGATCCCGAATTTCCCGTGCACCAGCAACACTCGGCTCTCCGACGTCACGGAAGCCGGCGGAAAACCAAGGTAACTGGCCAGGTCAGTGACTCCGTAAAGATTGCCCCGCACGTTCGCCATGCCGAGGAACCAGGCCTGGGTCAAGGGCACCTTGAGGATATCCGGTAGCGGCAATACCTCGCTGACATCCGACAAAGTGACCAGGCAATCATGCCCGCCAACCCGGATACCGAGTTTCGACGAAGATACCGACCGGCCACTTTCCGCCTGGGTCTTTAACCGGGCCAGAATGTCCTTCTGGTAAGCCTGCAGGTCGAGTTTCTTCTTTGCCATGATTCAGTCGCGGGTACTTATTCTTCAGCCAGTGCGTTGATCTTGCCCAGCAACTCGTCGGCCGAGACCGGCTTCATCACCGAATCCTTGGCGCCTTGGCGCAACGCCCACATTCTGTCGGTCGCCTGCTCCTTACCGGTACAGACAATGACAGGGATATGGGCTGTCGCTGGGTTCTTGGAGAGTGCGCGCGTGGTCTGGAAACCGTTCAGGCCGGGCATCATGATGTCCATCAGTACCAGATCCGGCGGTGAGGTCTCGACCTTCGCCAGACAGTCCTCGCCGCTCTCTGCGGTGCTGACCTCGAAGCCTGCCTTTTCCAGGAGTTCCGACAGGTAGAAACGGTCGGTCGCTGAATCGTCTACTACTAAAATTTTCTTGATAGCCATGAGATTTATTCCGTCGCTGATGTGTTGGATGCGGAGGCGTAAGTGTTGACCGCCTCCAGCAATGATTCTTGGGTGAATGGTTTGGTCAGGTATTGATCGGAGCCGACCATGCGCCCACGTGCTCGATCGAACAGGCCGTCCTTGCTGGACAGCATGATGACCGGGATGGACTTGAAACGTGGGTTCTTCTTGATGAGGGAACAGGTTTGATAGCCGTCGAGGCGCGGCATCATGATATCGACGAAGATGACGTTCGGGAGTTCGCTGGCGATCTTGGACAGGGCGTCAAAGCCGTCCTCAGCAAGGATGACCTCGCAGCCCGATTGCTTGAGGAATATCTCCGCACTGCGACGGATGGTATTACTGTCGTCAATCACCATCACTTTCACACCGGCTAGATTGGTTTCCCCCACCCTGCGTCCCCTTTGCGTGTGTTGCTTATTATGCGTACAGCCTAACACTGCTAGCTTTGTGATGCCATTCTATCCAGAGAATTCGCGCCGGCGCAACACTTTTGGGCGTGATTAAGATTAAGTTGTAAATATTTGAGCAAAGAGGTTAAATAGCCGATGGAAACGCGCCATAGCCGCTATCTGGAATAATTGGCGAACAAAAAACTTGTAATCAATCAATAACATAGCCACTCAACGTAAGTGGCATGCAATGGGAATGAGATTATGCTGATCAGACAAGAATACTTGACCTCCAAAATGGCGCTGAAGGACCTGCCAGGGTCATCCCCTCTACCGAATGCCAACCTCGTACTCGTTTTTGGTTCGGTGAAACGATTCAACGACGGCAAGCTCACGAGCATGCTGAAAGACCGTTACCCCACCGCACAGATCATCGGCTGCACCACCTCCGGGGAGATCAATGCAGACGGTGTGTTCGACGATAGCGTGCAGATCACCTCCATCCTCTGGGAAAAGACCATGCAACGCGTGGCCCAGGTCAAGATGTCCAGCATGCAGAGCTCGTTCGAGACGGGCGCAGGTCTTGCAAAGCAACTGAAGGCAGATAGCCTCAAGACGGTCATGATCTTCGGTGACGGCCTGAACGTGAACGGCGAAGAACTGGTGCTCGGTTTCAAGAGCGTCCTCGGTGAATCCATCCCGCTGATGGGTGGCATGGCCGGCGACGGCGCCACCTTCACGAAGACCCTGCAAATGTTCAACGACACCATCAGCGATAATCTGGTGATCGCCATCGGCCTCTACGGCAACAATCTCGTTACGGCCACCGGCGCACTGGGCGGCTGGAAACCTTATGGCCCACCACGGACCGTAACCAAGTCCGACAAGAACGTCGTCTATGAGCTTGACGGCAAACCGGCGCTACCGCTGTATCGTATGTATATCGGCGACCAGTACGCCAAGGGCTTGCCTGGCACGGGCCTGAAGTTCCCATTCGCTGTAATGGAGCCAGGCAGTCGCGACGTCGAAAAGATCCGCACATTGGGTGCGATCGACGCAAAAGCGAACAGCGTGAGCTTCTTCGGCAACGTTCCTGAGGGCTCTACCATCCGCATGTGCCAGACCAACCATGATCGACTGGTCGAAGGTGCCGGCGGCGCCGCACACCTGATCACTGGTTCATTGGCAAGCACCAACACCAACCTGCCGGGCCTGGCACTCTGTGTCAGCTGTGTCGGCCGCAAGGGTGTGATGTCCGAACAGACGGTGGATGAAGTCAAGGAAGTACGCCAGATCCTTGGGCCACAGACTTTCCTCACCGGTTTCTATTCCTATGGTGAGATCGCGCCCCGTCCGAACACGACGGATACGGTGTTCCATAACCAGACCATGACGATCGGTTACCTCACCGAAAACATGACGGTGTAACGATCGCAAGATCACAAAAGCGCCCGCAAGGGCGCTTTTGCTTTTATTCTCAACCCAAGTCAAAGGAGAACATATGGCTTCCGTAACTCTTAAAGGTAATCCTGTCAGCATCGGCGGCAACCTGCCATCCCCGGGCCAAACCGCTCCGGATTTCAGCCTTGCTGACGCCAAGCGCAACATGATGTCGCTGGGCGATTTCGCCGGTAAGCGCAAAGTCCTGAATATCTTCCCAAGTGTCGATACTCCGACTTGCGCCACGTCCGTCCGCACCTTCAACAAACAGGCCAGCACCCTCGACAATACCGTGGTGCTCTGCATCTCGGCCGACCTGCCGTTCGCGCAAAGCCGTTTCTGTGGTGCCGAAGGCCTGGAGAACGTGGTGACGCTGTCCACCTTCCGCGATACCGCCAAATTCTCCAAGGATTACGGCGTACAGATCGTCGACAGCAGCCTTGCCGGTCTGACTGCGCGTGCCGTGGTCGTGCTGGACGAGAACAACAAGGTTCTACACAGCGAACTCGTCAGCGAGATCGCCAACGAACCTAACTACGACGCTGCCCTAGCAGTATTGAAGTAAGGTTCGTCAGAGGCAATGAAAAAGGCCAGCATCTGCTGGCCTTTTTCATTTTCAGGGACAACGTGAACACTCATTCGTACTTCGTGTACTTGGCGTTACTGCCCTTGGCCTTGTCTACGGGGTACTTCTTTGCATTGAGCTCGATCTTGGCGTTCGCCGCGGCGATAAGGTCGATGCCGGTCACTTCGGCAATCCTCAACAGATAGACGAAAGTATCCGCCAGTTCATGGGCCACCTGCTCGCGCTTCTCAGGGGTCAACTGATGACTCTCTTCGATGGTGTCCCACTGAAAATGCTCCACCAGTTCCGCCGCTTCCACGATCATCGCCATCGCCAGGTTCTTGGGCGAATGGAATTGCTCCCAATCGCGCTCCTGCACGAACTGGTTGATACGGGCTCTGAGCTCGGATAGCGAATCACTCATTGGGCTTATCCTTTCGGTTCGATCCGGCCACCATCTTGATCTCGAACAACCGGCATTCCAAGGGGCCGTTGAAGAGCGGCGTACGCTTGGACGGCGACAGCCGCATCAGCTTGGGCAGTCGCATGTCCGTGGTGAGGAAATAGGTGTTCCAGCCAGCAAACCGCCGCTTCAAGGCTTCGCCCATCTTCGGATAGAGAGCGGCCAGTTCCTCATCCTCGCCGATACGGACGCCATAGGGCGGATTGGCCACCAGGACTCCGTGATCGGCGGGCGGACTGACCTCGGTGAAATCGACATGACTGATCTGGACCACGTCCGCCAGACCGGCATGCTCCAGGTTTTTCTTGGCCACCCGCACCGCACGCAAGTCCATATCGCTGCCGTAGAGTTTCTGGAAGCCGACTTTCTTTTCGCGGGCTTTGGCTTGCTGCTGGATTTTCTTCCAGGCGGCTTCGTCGAAATGCTTGAACTTCTGGAAGGCGAAACCGCGTCGGCTACCCGGCGCGATATCGAGGGCCATCATCGCGGCCTCCAGCAAGAAAGTGCCGCTGCCACACATCGGGTCGAGTAAAGGCACGCCTGGCTGCCAACCAGATAGCTTGAGGATGCCTGCGGCCAGGTTCTCGCGCAACGGGGCTTCGATACTGGATTGACGCAAACCACGCTGGAACAGCGCAGCGCCAGAGGTATCGAGGAACAGCTCGTAGAGGCTGTCGGTGAGATAGGCATGGACACGCACATCCGGTGTCTTGGTATCGATGTAGGGGCGACTGCCGACTTCCTGACGGAAGCGATCGCAGACCGCGTCCTTGATCCGTAAAGTAACGAATTCCAGGCTTTTCAATGGCGACTTGGTGGCCGTGACCTTGACCATGAAATTGCGGCCGACATCGAACCAGGTATGCCATGGCTGGGCATACGCCGCCTTGTAGATATCATCCTCGGACTTGTACTGGCCTTTATCCACGCGCCACAGGATACGTGTCGCCATGCGACTTTCCAGGTTTGCCTTGTAGCACATGGCGAAATCGCCACTGAAACCAACACCGCCATCGGTCGGGTCCAGCTGCTTGGCGCCCAGGGCCAGTAGCTCCTGCTGCAAAAGAGATTCCAGTCCACGCGGACAGGTAGCGAAGAATTGTTGTATGGCCATTTACTCGGTCTCCAGCAACAGTCGATGACCGCTGCTCTGGTTGTGATCGCGCAATTTCTCGACGAATTCGAGGAATTCGATCTTGTGGTCCTGCTCAAGGCGTTTGGCCCGTTCGCGCAGGCTGGTGATGCGGAGGTCGGCTGGCGTCCGCTTGAAACCGAACACGACGATGTTGCCCGGGCGCCCGGTAGGCAGGATCAGTACACGCTGGTTGAAGCTCTGCTCGATGCGCTGCAGGTAGACATCGAAGTTCTTGTCCGAGCCCCAGAGGTTGATGGCGAACATACCATCCAGCGTCAGGGCCTCGGCGCAGCTATCGAAGAAGGCCTGGGTGCACATCGCGTCGGGGATACCGAAGCTGTCGAAGGCATCTATCATGAGCACCTGCGCGCTGCTCGGATGGGCTAGCAGATAGTCGACCCCATCGCCCTCGATCACACTGAAGCGCTCGTCGTCGTCCGGCAAGGCGAAATGACTGCGCGCGATGCGGATGACCTGCGGATTGATCTCGATGACGCACGTCGTCACCTGCGGTAAGTGATGATGGATATATTTCGGCACCGAGCCTCCACCCAACCCGACCGCCAGCACGCTGGTCACTTTGTCGTTGAACAGCAGGTAAGCCATCATGCCCCGCGTGTAGGCTAGTTCGAGCGCATACGGCGCTTTAAGACGCATGGCGCTTTGTACCGTATCGTTGCCCAGGTGCAGGTTGCGTACGCCATCCACCTCGCTGACATCGACACTGACTTCCGCGCCGAAATGCCGATGGATACTGCGTGCCAGTCGATTACCCGCTCTGAACATGGCTAGCCCTCCACCACTTCGCCAGCGTCTTCGACCGGCGCTACCGTCTCCGCCTTCTCCAGCTGCGTGACGAACCGGGTATCCAGTTCCATCATCACCGTGTCGATACGCTTCACCTGCAAGCGCACGCGGGTGCCTGGCGGCAGTTCCGGCAGGCTATGCACCTTGGTCATATAGGGAATGGTATCGAGCCGTACGAGGTTCTCTCGCCAGACCGTGCCTTCGACCTCTCCGATGGATTCCTGGATCAGGTACTGCAAGCACCAGTAGCGCTCCATGCGCGTCTGGAATTCGTTATAGGCGTTGTAGGTCAGGTCGAAGTTGCGCATGGTATCGGTCAGCACTTCACTACCCTTGGGATAAGCGGGCGCAGCGCCTTGCACTGCCGCGATGATCTGCCGCTGGTTGACCAGATCGACGGCGCGACGCAACGGCGAGGTGCTCCAGGCATATTGCGTGACGCCCAGGCCCTGATGCGGTTCGGCCTTCACTGTCATGTACACCTTGCCGCCATTCTGCGCCCGATAGATGCCCGGGATGTCTTGTTCTGCGAGCAGACCACCCCAATGGCTATTGGCCTCGATCATGAGCTCGGCCACCACCTTGTCCATCGGTGAGCCGCGATGACGGTTGACGATGCGCACCTTGCCGTCTTCGACATAGAAGTTGTAATCCACCTGAGGTGGGCGTGTGGGATCGTATTTACCGCGCGCTTTCTCGCGCGCTTCGGCCAACTGGTGCAGGAAACGCAATTGCGCCCAGTAGGCATGGCCGCTGTCGGTTTCTAGGGTGTCTTCGTTGAAGTAAGGCTCCAGGTCGTCGTGACGCAGGTTATCGGCCATCTCGACCAATTCGACAAGGCTCTCGCGCTGAACGATGCTGAAGTCAGGGGCCACCTCGAGATACAGGGATAGCGCCGGGCACCATTTGCCCTGATCGAGGCTGAATGGGCGGATGACGTCCTCCGGCAGCATGGTGATCTTGTGCCCTGGCATATAGACGGTGGACAGACGCCGCATCACTACCTCATCGAGCGCACTGCCAGGCAAGATACCCAGGGCAGGTGCCGCTATGTGGATACCGACCCGTGTGTTGCCGTTGGTCAGCGTCTCCATCGAGAAGGCATCGTCGATCTCGGTGGTGGTACTGTCATCGATGCTGAAACCTTTGGCCCGCGCACGCGGCAGGTCGTCAGGCGCGTTCACCGGCGGGTACGCGGGAAAATCCGCACCCTTGGGGAAATACTCGCGCAGGAACGCGCCGAGGTGGTAATCATGGGGCGAAGGGATCGCGCCGCAGAGATGGAGCAACTTGATGGGATTGAGGTGTAGCTCAGCCGAAGCCTGGTCCAGCGCCTTCCACTCTAGCGCGTTCTTGTCGGGATCGTAGAACAGCATGTCCAGCTTGTCCTTGAAGTCGACCGGAAGCTGGTTGGCTTTCAGTTGTTCGACATAGGCGGAGACCTTCTCGGCCTGCAGGCGTTTCTTCTCGACGGCCGCCAGTGCCGCTTTCAAGGTGTCCGGCGGCGCCGCCTTGTAGCGGCCCTTGCCCTTGCGATAGAAGTAGACCGGAGCGCCATGCAAGCGGATGGCAACAGCCGCCGATTCCTTGGGGCTGGGCACATGGCCGTAATAATCCTTGGCCAGCTCCTCGAAGCCGAACTCGGGTTCGCCGCAACATTCCCAGAGGAATTCGGTATCCAGGGTTTCGGCTTCCTGTTGCGCGGATTCCATGAATCCGGCCAGGCTGCCGTCGAACTGCATCAGGACATTGGCCGATTTGATCTTGGACCGCTTGCCGCTCAATGACTCCACCTGCAGGGAGCCCGGGTTCTCGGTCATGATGGAGGCAACCTTGAAGCTGCCCTCTTCTTCGTAGAATACGTTCATGTAATGCTTAAGAATCTGATTGACTGCCATTTTACCTTGCTTTGCCGGGCCGCTCGGATGGATTTCTGTTGCGCAGGGTCTTGACGACCTTGTTAAGATGGATTTTTTTCGCTGATAACATCACCCCCATGGACAAGAGAATCCCCGTCACCCTGCTCACAGGCTTTTTGGGCAGCGGCAAGACCACCCTGCTCAGCCGGTTACTGAATCACCCGGACATGAAGGACACGGCCGTCGTCATCAACGAACTGGGCGAAGCCGGGCTCGACCATATCCTCGCCCGCACCGTGGAAAGCCAGCACATCGCGGACAATACGGTACTGCTCGAATCCGGCTGCCTGTGCTGCACACTGACCAACGAGATGGCCGACACCTTGCGCGATCTGTTCTTCAAGCGCGCCTTGAGCGCCATCCCGGAATTCCAGCGACTGGTGATCGAGACCACCGGCATGGCGGACCCCGGTCCTATCATGGGCAGCCTGCTCAACGAACCCGTCATCAATGCCACCTATCGGCTCGATGCGGTGGTCGTCACCGTCGATGCCACCCATGGCCTGCAACAGATCGCGCAGCACGACGAAGCACGCAAGCAGGCGGCGGTCGCCGATGTCCTCCTCATCACCAAGGTCGATCTCGCCAGCCGCGAGACCATCGAGGCACTGACCGACCGACTGACGGAGCTGAATCCCGGCGCTAGCATCCATCGCATCACACACGGCCATATCGATCCGCAAGCCATCATCAACGTCGGACTGTTCGATGCCGAGAGCAAGCAGGCACAGCCGCAACGCTGGCTGCGTGCGCCGACAAGATCCAAGGCTGTGCGCGGCATGCTGCCCCAGGCCCACAGTGACGGGATCAGCAGTTTCACCGTCACTTTGCCCAAGCCGCTCAACTGGGATCAGCTGGAACCCGTGTTGCAGTGGCTGTGTGCGACTTTCGGCGAGGAATTGTTGCGGCTCAAGGGCATCGTCCATGCCGAGGACCAGCCCGCCCCGCTTGCCGTCCATGCCGTGCACCGGACTCTATACCCGCCCACCCTGCTTAAAGGCTGGGATGAGGACGAACCGCTGACGCGCGTGGTGCTGATCGGGAAAGGGCTGGACGAGCAGAAGATCCGCAAGGCATTGATGCAGATCTAGCTGTTCCACTATCCTAGTTGTTTCCCTATCAAGGACAGAGGTCCATAATCCTCTCACCCACGATGAATAATGAACGGAGGCATGCATCATGAAACATGGACTATTGGCGATCACCCTCGGCCTGATGATCGCGGCTTGCGGCCAGGGCGCTTCTTCCGCGGAACCGACGCCTCAACAGGAGCGTATGAAGACCTGCAATGCCGATGCCACCAAGAAAAACCTGGCAGGCGACGAGCGCAAGGCGTACATGAAGGATTGCCTGTCAGGCAACGACATGAGCGTCACTTCGCAGCAAGACAAGATGAAGACCTGCAACGCGGACGCCTCTGCAAAAGCATTGAAAGGCGATGAACGTAAAGCCTTCATGAGCAAATGCCTGTCGGCCAAACCGGCGATGACCTCGCAACAGGAGAAGATGAAGACCTGCAATGCGGACGCTGCCGCCAAAGCCCTCAAAGGCGACGAACGTAAGGCTTTCATGAGCAAATGCCTGTCTGCCGACTGAGCGGCGGGATCAGACATTATTAGACCGATGCATGGCGCCAGCATCGGGCGCTAGCACGTCGCCGACGGCCTACACTGCTGCCACACCCATCAATGCTGGGCCGTGAGTATCCTGTCGTAGGTGGCTTTGTCCGACTGATAACAGCTACACGAAGCGCGTTCCAGGCCCTGGCTATCGTTGATCAGCATCTGCCCGCGGTTGTAACTGATGAGATGCTGGTGCTGCAACGCCCCGGCTGCTTTGGTCACGCCCATGCGGCGTACACCGAGCATCTTGGCTAGCAGATCCTGCGTGATGTAGAAGCCGGTGGAATGGGCGCGATCGCGGATCATCAACAACAAGCGGGCTAGCCGCTCCTCTACGACATGGTAGCGATGGCAGCCGGAGCTCTGTACCAGTTGGCTCATCAACACATAGAGATAGCGTTTCAATTCGCGCTTCAGTACCGGGTTCTTTTCCAGTTCCTGCATGAAGACCAACCTCGGGATGCGTAACGCCGAGCCTTCGCTATGCACGACAGCCCGGAACGGAGCGACATCGACACCCAGCATCACCGTGATACCTAGCATGCCTTCATTTCCGACCAGGCCGATCTCGAGATTGGAATCGCCGCCCATGGGCATCACCAGCGAGATGATGCCCTCGAACGGGAAATAGACATAGTCGATGACATCGCCTGCCTTATCTAAGACATCGTCAACTACCAGATGCACGGTGGCGTGTTCCGATAGCAATTGCTGCAACGCATCGGGTGCCAAGGCTGAGAGCAGCAAGTTCGCGTGCGGGGCTATATGTTCGGACAATTGGTGTACTCCTGCAGTGGAATGACAAAAGCCGAGAAGACGCGACCTGCCGCATTCCCAGACCGAAAGCTGCGATAGCTGACACGGATCAGCCAACTTCAAGCTATCGAAAGCCATACCGCTTGTCTGTGTGCTGGGCCACTTATGAGCGTCGATCACCACGGGCGCGATGACTTAAGGCAGATTGCCAGGCCGATCGATGGCGTGACTAATTCTTCACGAGATGCAACGACGGTAGCAGGCGATCGAACTCGGTCTTGACCACCTGATAGCATTCGCAGACCCGCGCTTCCAGACCTGGACGATTCAATACATTGATATGGCCACGGCTGTAGTCGATCAGGCCGGCACGTTGCAGTTTGCCGGCAGCTTCCGTAACGCCTTCACGTCGCACACCCAGCATATTGGCGATCAATTCTTGCGTCATGCTCAGCTCGCTGCCGCTCAGGCGATCCAGGCTCAACAGCAACCAGCGGCAGAGTTGTTGTTCCACCGAATGATGCCGGTTGCAGACCGCCGTCTGTGACATCTGGGTGATCAATGCCTGCGTGTAACGCAATAGCAAACGCATCATCGGTCCGCCCAGGTTGAATTCCTGCTTCAATATCTGCGATTTGAGGCGATACCCCCACCCGGCGCTCTGCACCACTGCCCGGCTAGGCGTAGTCTCACCCCCCATGAACAGGGAGACGCCAAGGATGCCCTCGTTGCCTACGACGGCGATCTCTGCAGAAGCACCATCCTCCATCACATAAAGCAGCGAAACGATGGAAGTCGTCGGAAAGTACACGTGCTGCAAACGTCCGCCGGATTCATATAGGGCGTCGCCCAATTTCATCTTGATCAGTTCCAGATTGGGTAACAGCCGATCGAATTCGGGTTTGGGCAAAGCATCGAGCAGGTGGTTCTGGTGGGGATCGTGCGCGTCGGTCATCTGTGGTTTACCAATTATCATTTAGGGCACTACCCTCCAATCAGGAGTGATGCGTTAGCTGAAGTGCAAAACGATGAACAATATTACATCTATTCAAACCTATATGTGCGTTACCGAACATATGGGCAAATAGTTATCTCGCATCATGGTGCATGGTCCGATCCGATCTATGTCTGTCAGCACACAGACTTCGTCTACTTGCTGGCCTAGATTGGACTGACCGGACATATCCACCAGGAGCACGACATGAGCAGAGATCAGAAAAGCAACAAGATGGACAAGAAGCAGCCGGTCATGACCAAGAAGGAAAAGAAAGCGGCGAAGAAGGTCAAGGAAGACGTGAAACCCTTCCTGACGGGCACCCCCGGCAATAAATGACTTAATAGCTTGGCGTGACGATCGGATCGTTGCCCTGCCTCTAGATCAGCAGACGCCACTCATCAGGATACGCAGACGCACCACCGCCTGCGACATGAGAAAGCCTCATGCGCTCGTCAAAGCGATGAGGTCTGGTTGAGTTGATCTTGATGGATATTGAGCTAATGCGGCCAGCAGGCCGAATCTGCTCAGTTGGTGCCCGTGGTCGTGCCGTTAATCGGATCATCTTTTCTCGTGTCATCCGTACTGCCGTTGGTACTGCGGCCAGTCGTCGTGCCGATCGGCTTGTTGTTCATGGAACTCGTGTTCGCCGTGCCGGTGCGACCATATTGCATGTCCCGCACACTGACCTCGCCGTTGGTCTGCCTTAGCTTTCCGTAAGCTCGATCGTGGTAGGCCATGTATTCCGCTTTGGAGACCAGTCCGTCTGCGTTGCTGTCCATCTTTTTCACATTCGCCCTGCTCAGTTGTTGCTGCGTCGTGCTGCTGGCGGCCACTTTGCCCACCTTATCCTTGGCCGCTTTCGATTGATCGACTTGCTGTGGAGAGTCTTCATTGCCCAGATTGTTGGATTGTGTATCGCGTGGCTGGACTGTCGGAATGCCCGTCCCACTCATGGCGAACATGGCCGCCAATGCACTCATCATCAATGTATTCATGATTGAACCTCTTTGTCCGCGATGTTTGTATGAACAAGCCGTCAGGTGACCTCAAGAGGCTGACAGCAAGACATGCGGCTTGACTGTTCGGTGGCGTACACAAAACGTCTCAGCGCATGTGCGGCAGCGCACAGATGCGGGCAGAAGCACGTTCTAATTTACCGATATGCTCGGACTCCCTCCGCGCAATAGACCGACATACTTGAGGAGATCATCATGAGTTTAGGCACCATCCTATTGATTGTCCTGATCCTGATGCTGATCGGCGCGATCCCGGCCTGGTCACACAGCAAACAATGGGGCTATGGTCCCAGCGGCGGGTTGGGATTGATCGTGATCATCCTGATCGTGCTGGTTCTCATGGGCAAGCTGTAGAACACGCAATAGCCATAGAGCACGCTGTTACCAGGCTTCGCTCGACCCACTAACCTCACCCAGCAGCACAGATAGCGATCGCCTTTCTCATAGGCCGTCGTATGTCCCGAATATCGCCAGATAAACAATGGCCTGCGCGATGGCCGATGGCCTCTGCCTATGTACTCTTCCGAACAGACGCCGTGGTGTGGAGCGCCTTATAACCCATCTAACAAGGCAGTTTCACTTTGCAATGTTATCGCTAGTTGATTTTCCTTAAGGAGATGAAATGAAATCCATCAAGCATGATGCAGCGTTTATATTTGCGGTGAACGACATCTTTATCGTGGCGGACGCCATCCTTCATTTTACGCGTTCGCACACATTCATTAGGGATGTGACGTTGGCCGTCACAGCTCAGATCGAACCAGGAGGTGCCCCATGCCTCCCTCGAAACTAATCGTGATCTCGCTGATGTTGGGATACCTGTTCTTTTGCACCCTGAGCCTGACCATGCCGATCTGGGGTGCTGAGCTGTTCAAGAATATCAAAGACCCGCCGCCACAAAGAGAGGTACCGACGGGGTTGCCAGTGACGCATCCTGCGCCCCAACCCTGTGTGTTATGCGAAGGTATCCGCCTGCAGGTGACCAGCCACGACTTGATGACCTTAGCCAGCACCCCAGCCGCGACCCCTGAAGGACGCTCGCTGTCTCGCTAGTGCAGGCACGCACCCTCGTCGCACTCAACCCTTTCGAGCATAGGAGCACCATTGAAACTGCACCATCAAACACCGCAGGCAAGCACCATGAACCACGGGCGTATGCCGCCAATGGCGGTGGAGTTTGGGCGTCATCGAGAGCAGGCATGGGACAGATGGATCCTGGTCGCCTGTACGACCTTGTTCTTTTTGGCGGTGGCGCATGCGGCTGATAGTGAAATGAGCCCTGGTCAGTATTACTTCCTGAAACGCAACCTGGAAGCGGAATATGCCGCGGCGAGGGAAGTGTGTACGGTCCAGATAGGGTCGGCGCGAGACCGCTGTATCGCGGCAGCCATCGACCATCGCAAGCAGGCACAACTGGAACTGAACCTGAGAGGTGCTTCGGCCACCGTGCCGGAATAGCAGGACTCGCCTACTTCGTGACCTGTCGACGCGCGAGGTCGGTCTTAGCCATGCATGGAAGTACCCGTCATGGATATCTGGTATCGATAAGGAGCGCTCCATGAACAATAAGCAGAAACCAGCCAAGATTCGCCAGGCTGAAGCGCGGATGCACGAAGCGTATCAAGGGATATTGATCGGCGCGGGGCTTGGGCTACTCGCTGGGCTCCTAGTGCTCGTCTATCCACCCTGGTATGCGGAGACCCATTGGAGCGTGCTCTTGACGATGACCACCATGATCGGTGCCGCCATCGGCGCGATCGAAATGGCGATGTTGGGCATCAGTCTCGACACCACGGACGTCAAGCGATATCGTCCTCACGTCGATGAAGGTACTTTGATGCTGCTCACCGTACCCCAGGATCGGTGCGGCGAGAGATGTCGATGGACAGAGAAATCACTAGCGCAGAATCCGCTGGCGAACAAGGACGCGTACGCTAGGCTACCGATGCACCGTGCGATGGGAAAAGGGGCTGAGCATGACCCTGCGGAATGGGAGAGCATCAGCCGCCTGTTCAGTTAAGACGAACAAAATGACCGATCAGATATTGGAACGCACGCGCACCGATTAAGGCGCATCCTGAAAAACAAAAAGCCGCTGAAGCGGCTTTTTGTTGGTTAAGACTTGATCTCAAGCGTTTAGAAAATCAGCTGTGCGTAGATGCTCGCAGCGTTCGCTTCGTAATCGAATCGATTGAAGTTGGACGCACGCGTATCGCGTTGCAGCGCAGCACCCACCGTCACCGTGCGTAGCGGTTTCCATTCACCGCCCACCAGGAAGCTTTGCACCATGTCGTTACGCTCGGTCACCTGGATGATTGACCCGCGATAATCACGGTCGCTCAGATCGTAACGTGCCCAGACACGGGTCTTGGCAGTGATCTCCCAGGAGGGTCCGATAGAGAAGGTATCGGCGACGTAATAACTATTGAAATTGTTCTGGAAGCTGAACAGGTTGCGACTCAGCGACGCCTTGAAATCGATCTTGGCGGTCGGTTCCCAGGTGTACTGGATCTTGCCCACCATGCCGCTATAGTCGCGCTGACCGAAGTTATCATGCCGGCGATCGACATAGCCCAGCATACCGTCCAGCCTGGATTTACCCGTGAGCTTCCAGTAGGCCTTGGACTCGATGTCGCTTTGCTTGAAACCGCTGTCCAACTGGGTGACGGGGCTGACCACGCGTCCGCTGTATTCACCGTTGGATTCGCGTCTCACCAGAGAGACCCAGTTCTCGGCGCGAGATACGTATTTACCGCCCAGCTCCACACCCTGTTGCACATAATCGCCGACTTCAGTGAATTGCTGGCTGTTACGCGCACGGATATCGAGGATACCGCCGATGGCGTGCCAGCCACCACCGAGGTCACCGTCGATGGAGAATAGCTTCACTTCGGAAGTCTGGATGTTCTTGTTGCCGAAACTACGGAAATCGGCAAAGTTGATCAGGTTCTGTTCCTGGCTGGCCAGCAACACACCACTGATGCGCGGTGTCAGGTGCCACAACCAGGCGGCGCTGTAATTGAGGCCGGTATAGTCAAGGAAGCTGTTCTGCTGGAACTTGTTCTCGGTCGCCGTGAGATCGACCTTGAAACGCTGCTGGGAGTAGACCTTGTCGATCTTGAAACCCGCCTTGGCGGTGTAGATCGTGTCGGACCGATTCGGCCGGCCGGGGAAAGCGCTGGCGCTCACTGCATCGGATAACCGGAACAGGTTATCCTCGAAACGTATACCGGCGCCCGCGGTGAAATTGAAAGTGTCTTGCTCATCTGCCGCTGCGAGTTGCGGCAGCAGACTGAATGAGAACAGGCATGTGATACCTAGCAATGGTTTAAGTGCCTGCCCAACTGTCATGTAAAACTCCCTTTTTGAACGGGTCATCTTGAAGTGATCCTTAATACTCGACTGACTGTCAAAAAGTTAGCATAACTGTCGCATTATTCAAACACTTTTCATGCCGCTGAGGCCGGTTTTGTTGTAAAAATGCCCTACTTTTGTTTTTTAGAGACAATCGACTCCAGTAGTGCACGCAATTCCGCGGCGCATTCAGGGTGCTTCAAACCCAGGCGGACCGTCGCTTCCAGGTAACCGGACTTGGAACCGCAATCGTAACGTACGCCGTTGAAACGGTACGCCAGGACCTGTTCTTCACTGATCAGGCCGGAGATGCCGTCGGTCAACTGCATCTCGCCGCCGGCACCGGCCTTGACGTTCTCCAGGTGATGGAAGATACGCGGCGTCAGGATATAACGGCCCACCACACCCAGCGTCGATGGCGCATCTTCAGGCTTCGGCTTCTCGACGATGGCGGAGACCTGTTCGATCTCCTTGCTGATGGCCTTGCTGTCGACGATGCCGTAGCTCTTGGTCTGGTCGCGCGGGACATCCTCGACCGCCAGCAGTGAGCAACGGTAGTAATCGTAGGCCTCGGTCATCTGCTTCATGATGGGCACCTTGCCATCCAGCAGATCGTCCGCCAGCAGGATGGCGAAAGCGTCGTCGTTCACCACCGGCTTGGCCAGCATGACCGCATGGCCCAGACCCAGTGCACGGGTCTGACGGATGTAGATGCAATTGACGTGGCTAGGCACGATGTTCTGCACCAGCGAGAGCAACTCCTTCTTGCCATTGCGTTCGAGTTCGTTCTCCAACTCATAGGCCATGTCGAAATGGTCGGAGATGGAGCGCTTGTTACGCCCCGTGATGAAGATGAGATCAGTGATCCCTGCAGCGACCGCCTCCTCCACGGCATACTGGATGAGTGGCTTGTCCACCACTGGCATCATTTCTTTCGGGTTGGCTTTGGTTGCGGGGAGAAAACGGGTGCCGAGACCGGCGACGGGGAAAACTGCTTTAGTGACTTTTTTCATGGTTTCCTGCATTTGTTATGGATGAAAAAGAAAAGGATGGGTGGTGCGCCGCACGCAAGCGGCAGGCGTTAGCGGAACACGCTCCCCTGCACCGCTGCCACAGCGACTTGCGAACTGGCGTATTCCCACTGCCAGGCATGCGAGATGATGTTGTCGAGGTCGAAATAGACCGGATTCCAGCCCAGTTCCTCGCGCGCCAGCGTAGCGTCCGCGACCAGGATGGCGGGGTCGCCCTCGCGGCGCTCGCCTTCTACCACGGTGACTTTGGCCCCTGTCACCCGCTCGGCCGCCTGGATGACTTCGTTGACCGAGAAGCCGGCACCGTTACCGAGGTTGTAGCGACGGCTCTCGTTGGTCTTCATCAGACGGGCCAGGGCCAGCGAGTGAGCCGAACACAAGTCGACCACATGGATGTAATCGCGGATGCACGTGCCGTCCTGCGTTTCGTAGTCCCGGCCGAAGACGGTGATGTCCTTGCGCTTGCCGGAGATCGCCTGCAGCACCAGCGGGATGAGATGGGTCTCCGGTTCGTGGCGCTCGCCCAGCAATCCTTCCGGATCGGCCCCGGCCGCGTTGAAATAGCGTAGGCATACGGACTTCAGGCCATAGGCGCGTTCGTAATCCTGCAACACCTGTTCGACCATGAGCTTGGAGCGCCCGTATGGATTCAGCGGGTTCTTAGGATGCGCTTCGTCGATCGGCACGTACTCCGGCTCGCCGAAGATCGCCGCGGTCGAAGAGAAGATGAAATACTTCACGTCGTGTTTCACCATGGTATCCAGCAGGTTCATGGTGTTGGTGAAGTTGTTGAGGTAATACTTGCTGGGATCCTTCACCGACTCACCGACCTGGATGTACGAGGCGAAATGCATCACTGCGTCCGGCCGGTAGGTGGTGAACACCTCGTCCAGCTTGGTGCGGTTGGCGAGGTCGCCCTTGACGAAGGCGCCGCCCAGCACCGCATCGCGAAACCCTGAGAACAGGTTGTCGAAGGTGATGACCGAATGCCCTTGCTCGAGCAGTAGCTTCACCATATGCGAGCCGATATAGCCTGCCCCACCTACTACGAGAATTTTCATGATTGAGACCTTTCGAATCCGGGAATACTCAGGTTTATGACGGATGATCCAGTTACTGTGGTTTGGTTTGTTGCTGCAGCGGCGCTGGCGCCAGGTACTTGCGGTACTTGATGCAATCGGCGAAGAACACCACGGCATCGACGGTATAGCGCTTGAGTAGACGACGCGGTTCCAGGCTTAGGCGATAGAGCCATTCCAGCCGAAGCTTCTGGATGAACATCGGCGCACGCGGCTTGTAGCCTGCCCAGAAATCGAACAAGGCACCCACACCGCTGACGATCGGCACCTCCAATTGGTCGCGATGCTTGAGGATCCAAGCCTCTTGCAAGGGATTGCCCATGGCGACCAGCAGCACTTCGGCGCCCGAGGCATTGATGCGCTGGATCAGCTTGGTATCGGACATGCCCTGGTAGCCGTCGCAATAGCCCACCACGACCTGATCGAGCTTCTGCTCGACATGGATCGCGGCCTTCATTACGACATCGAGCCGTCCGCCCAGCAGGAACACGCGAAGCGGCCTGACCGACTCGCGGAACAGGTAAGGCGTGAAATCCGTGCCGTTGAGGTTGGCTTTGAAGCTGCGGCCGTGCAAGGCGCGGGCGACGATATCCATGCCGACCCCGTCATTGACGATGACGACGGAATCGTCATGCATCCGGTTGATGAGGGGTTTGCATTTGACGACGAAATTGCTGTTGGCATAGAACAGCGTCACTTTCTCGTGATGCCTCAATATGCGAAGCAGATGGTCCGCGAGTTCTTTAGGCGTCGCTTCCAGGATGGGATAACCCGCGATCGGCAAGACACGCTCGGCATTCATGACATGCATATTCACGTGACGGCCCTGTCGTTCTGGAATGTAACGCTTATGGAATACAAATTGACTGACTGCTTACGCCAGGTCGTCTGGCTATATCGCATTCTTTTCCCCTTATCGATTCACTGCGATTCAGGGTGATAGATGGCAAAGACCGTGCCAACTGACTAAATATATGTTTTATATGGGATTATTAAGG
>CABHOJ010000085.1 GCA_902168195.1 uncultured Methylotenera sp. | reverse complement strand
CGGTTCTGCTCGATGAGGCGGTGGAAGCCCTGGCGATCAAGCCCGGCGGCACCTACGTCGACGGCACGTTCGGTCGCGGCGGCCACAGTCGCCGCATCCTGCAAGGCCTTGGTGAGAAGGGACGACTCATCGCGCTCGATCGTGACCTGGCTGCCGTACGTGCGGCAGATGCGATCGACGATCCCAGGTTCCACATGGTGCATCGGCATTTCTCCGAGATGGAGCAAGCCTTGCGCGAACTGGGCGTGACGGAAGTGCAGGGCGTATTACTGGATCTGGGGATCTCCTCGCCGCAGATCGACGAAGGGGATCGTGGGTTCAGTTTCAGGTTCGACGGACCGCTCGATATGCGTATGGACCAAAGCCGTGGCCAAACAGCGGCTGAGTTCCTCGCGGAGGCTACAGAGCAACAATTGACAGGGGTGATCAAAGATTATGGTGAAGAACGGTTTGCTAAACAGATTGCAAGGGCGGTTATTACGGCACGCACAGGGGGGCAGCCCATCACCACTACCGGACAACTTGCCAAGATCGTGGCAGGGACGGTTCCCCGGATCGAGCCTGGCCAGGATCCGGCGACGCGCACCTTTCAAGCTTTACGGATTTTCCTCAATCAGGAGCTTGAGGAATTGTCGCTAGTCCTGCCGCAATGCATGCGTGTCTTGGCTGCAGGCGGTCGCCTGGCAGTCATCAGCTTCCATTCGCTGGAAGACCGTATCGTCAAGCGTTTCATCCGCGGCGAGCAGGATCGTGATGATCTGCCCGCCAATTTCCCGGTGCGCGCCAAGGATCTGCCGCAACCTCGCCTGATGGCGGTCGGTCGGGCCATCAAGCCCTCGGCAGCCGAGATCAAGCGCAACCCGCGTTCGCGCAGCGCCGTGCTGCGTGTCGCAGAGAGAACGGCGGAGGCGTAAGCGCATGACGCGACTCAACCTCATCCTGTTCTTCGTGCTGATCGCTACCGCCCTGGGCTCGATCACGGCCCAGCACAAGTCGCGCAAGCTGTATTTTGAGCTACAACAGCAACAGGATACGGCCAGGCAATCCGATATCGAATGGGGTCAGCTGCAGCTGGAGCAGAGTACCTGGGCCATGCATGCCCGTATCGAACAGATCGCCAGCCAGCGTTTGCAGATGCAGGTGCCTGATGCCAAGCGTATCCAGGTGGTCGTGCCGCATGCCGCCATCCATCAAGGCGTGAAGTCCTCACCATGAACCACGCCGCGACCCAGCAACTCATGATCAAGCTGCCAGCATGGCGCCGTCGCGTCCTGCTGATCGCGGTCTTGCTGGGGTTCGCCGTGTTACTGGGGCGCGGGGTCTACCTGCAGGGTATGCATAAGGGCTTCCTGCAGAAAGAAGGCGATGCGCGTTATAGCCGCGCCATGACCTTGCCCGCACACCGTGGCATGATCACCGACCGCTACGGCGAACCGCTAGCGATCAGCACGCCGGTGGAATCTATCTGGGCCAATCCCTCGGATGTGAAGATCACGCCCGAGCAGACCGTCAAGCTCGCCAAGCTGCTCGGCCTCAAGCCGGCCGATCTTGGCAAGAAGCTCTCCAACAGCTCGCGCGAGTTCGTTTACATCAAGCGGCGTATCCCGCCGGAGCTGGCGCATCAGGTGATGCGCCTCGGCATCTCCGGCGTGTTCATGCAGCGGGAGTACCGTCGTTACTATCCTGCTGGTGAAGTGACGGCGCACTTGGTCGGCTTCACGGGGATCGACGATCACGGGCAGGAAGGCTTCGAGCTCAAGTACCAGACCTGGCTTTCCGGTAAGCCCGGTAGTCGCCGTGTGATCAAGGATAGGCAAGGCCATATCGTCGAGGACCTGGAAGCAGTGAAAGTGCCGCAGGATGGCAAAGACCTGGTGCTATCCATCGACCGCAAGATCCAGTACCTCGCCTATCGCGAGCTCGCCAACGCGGTAGAGGCCCACAAGGCCAAGGCCGGGGCTGCGATCGTGCTCGACGCCAAGTCCGGCGAAGTGCTGGCGATGGTCAACCTGCCGACCTATAACCCGAACAATCCTGTGAAGATCGCAGGTAAATCCCGCAATCGGGCTATCGTCGATATGTTCGAGCCCGGCTCCACCCTGAAGCCTGTGACCGCTGCTGCCGCGATCGAGGCCGGTACCTTCACGCCGGAGACCATGATCCAGACCTCCCCGGGAACCTTACGCATCGGCAGCGCCACCATCCATGACGCACACCCGCAAGGGCTGATCAGCGTCGCGCAGGTGATCCAGAAGTCCTCCAACGTCGGCTCGGCCAAGATGGCGCTCTCGCTGCAGCCGCAATACCTGTGGGGCGTGTTCAACCAGATGGGCTTCGGTACGCCGACGCATGTGGGCTTCCCTGGCGAAGCATCCGGCCGCGTGCGCAATTACAAGACCTGGCGGCCGATCGAACAGGCGACCATGTCGTTCGGCCACGGCATCAGCCTGACCCTGCTGCAGCTAGCGCGTGCCTATACCGTATTCGCCAATGGCGGCGAGTTGCGGCCGGTCAGCTTGCTGAAGCTCGCCGAGCAGCCGGTGGGTCAGCAGGTGTTCTCGGCGCAGACCGCCAACAGCGTCAAGGATATGCTGGAGCTGGCCGTACAGCCCGGCGGCACCGCCCCCAGGGCGCAGGTGCTAGGCTACCGCGTCGCCGGCAAGACCGGCACTGCGCACAAATTAGGCCCCGGCGGTTACCTGCCGGACAGCTATGTGTCCTCGTTTGTCGGCATGGCGCCCGCCTCGAATCCACGACTCATCATCGCCGTCATGATCGACGAACCGAGTAACGGCGTGTATTACGGCGGCACTGTGGCCGCTCCGGTATTCAGTAACGTGATGTCTGGTGCCCTGCGCATGCTGGCGATCCCGCAGGACGCACCGAACGACAATATCGTCATCCCGCCGGAAGACGTGCCTGAAGTGAAGGAGGTCGTATGAACGACATCCTCCATGCACTGAAGACCCAAGGGGCTACGCTGACCGACATCACGGCCGATAGCCGCAAGGTCCGTTCTGGCAGCTTGTTCCTCGCCTATCCGGGCGAGAAGAGCGATGGTCGTGCCTACATTGCGCAGGCAGTCGCCCAGGGCGCCGCCGCAGTGTTATGGGAACAGCGTGACTATCATTGGGACCAGTCCTGGCAGGTGCCGAATCTTTCCGTCAAAGGTTTGCGCGGGACTTCCGGTGTGATCGCCGACGCGTTCTACGGACAGCCTTCGAAGGCGCTATGGATGATCGGCGTCACCGGCACCAACGGCAAAACCTCCTGCAGCCAGTGGCTGGCCCAGGCGTTGAGCACGCTCGGACGTAAGACCGCCGTCATCGGTACATTGGGTAATGGTTTCCCAGGCGCCTTGTCGGCCGCCATCAACACCACCCCGGATCCCATCCTGCTACACGGCATGCTGGCGGATTACCTCAAGCAGGGGGCGACGGCCGCTGTCATGGAGGTGTCTTCGCATGGTCTCGACCAAGGCCGCGTCAACGGCGTGCATTTCGATGTCGCCGTATTCACCAACCTGTCGCGCGACCATCTGGATTACCACGGCGACATGGCCACCTACGGCGCCGCCAAGCGCAAACTGTTCGATTGGCCTGGACTCTCGCACACCGTGATCAACACGGACGATGCCTTCGGCCGCGAGATGGCCGTTCATCTGGCAGGGCAAGAAAAGCAGGTGCTGACTTACGGGCTGGATAGCGGCGATGTTCGTGGCAGCGCACTCAAGTACACCGATCGCGGGATGTCCATCGATGTGCGTAGTCCTTACGGAGACGCCCACCTCGAGGCTGAAGTGGTCGGGCGATTCAACGCTTATAACCTGCTGGCAGTCCTGGCGACCTTGCTGGTCTCCGGTGTACCCATGTCGC
>CABHOJ010000084.1 GCA_902168195.1 uncultured Methylotenera sp. | reverse complement strand
GAGATCATGCCTAGTCTCGTGGGCTCGGAGATGTGTATAAGAGACAGGGCCAAGACCGTCCCGACCTGGTTCTCGGAAGACGCTCCCAACAAGACACCGGAGGAAGTGGATACCTGGTTCGCCAAACAGGCCGAGCAGTTGCTGGCGGTGGCGATGGCGGGCGAAGTCGATGCCAAGGCCTTCGGCGAGTATCTCTCCGCCATCAAGCGCGACACCCTGGAAAACCTCGAAGCCTTCAGGCCGAACACTAGCGGCGATAACGACGGCGTGCTGGAAACGGTATTGAGCCGTTATCGCGTCAACCTGCTGGTCGACAACCGTCATCTCGAATGTGCGCCGGTGATCTATGACGACGATCCCAGTTTCCAGTCGCTGTTCGGTGGGGTCGAGAGCGTCTCCGAGAGCAGCAATACGCCGGATTTCATGCGCTTACGCGCGGGCAACCTGCTGAAGGCCCACGGCGGCATGCTGATGTTGCATCTGCGCGACCTTGACGCAGGAGAGCAGGGGAATGCCGGCATCATCGAGAAATTGCACCGGTTCCTGCGCAACGGGCGCATTCAGATCGAGGACACGGGAGGCAGCGCAGGCCACAGCGTGGTACCGCACCTGCTGGAGCCTTTGCCGGTCAAGGTCAAACTGGTGTTGATCGCGACCCACGAGGAGTTCTACGCCCTCCAGGAGGAATTCCCGGAGTTCGCTGGGCATTTCAAGATCCTGGTGGATTTCGTCGAGCGTTTCGCCGCCAGCCCAGAGATCTATCTTGCCGTGAGCCGCTATGTGGCGGAGCGTTGCGACACGCTGGGCCTCAAGCATTTCTCCGCTGCCGCCGTCGCCGGATTGTTGCGCGCGATGCATCGCTGGGTCGAGGATCAGGCCCGCATCGGTACCAATTACGCGCAACTGGAGACCCTCATCATCGAGAGCGCATCGGTTTCGCCCTTGTCGGCACCGCTGGTGGAGCCGGCCGACGTGGAGACGGCTTCCAGGCTGAGGCTGTTGCGGCATGAGCATTACGAGAAGGAGTTGCGGGATTCCATCACCGATGGTGAATTGATGATCCGCGTGCAGGGACGCGAGATCGGCCAGATCAACGGCCTCACGCACATGGAATTGGGTGAGGCCGGCTTCGGCTCGCCGGTGCGCATCTCGGCACGTTGTTATCCGGGCGATCGCGGCATCATCAATATCAGTCGGGAGGTCCAGATGAGCGGCCCCAACCACGACAAGGGCGTGCTGATCCTGCAAAGCTGGCTCGCCGCCAGTTTCCCCGGCCTGGCACCACTGTCGCTCAATGCCTCGCTGGTGTTCGAGCAGGAGTATTACGGCGTCGAGGGCGACTCCGCCTCCTGCGCCGAGCTCTATGCCTTGCTCTCGGCCTTGTCCGGATTGCCTCTTCCGCAGGGGATCGCGGTCACCGGGGCGCTCAACCAGCATGGCGAGGTGCTGCCGATCGGTGGCCTGAACGAAAAGATCGAGGGCTACTTCCGCGTATGCCGGAACCTGGGGCTGGACGGCAAGCAGGGCGTATTGATCCCGGCTGCCAACCGCCTGCACCTGATGCTGGATGACGAAGTCACCCAGGCGGTCGAGGCGGGTCAGTTCCACATCCTGTCCATCGGGCACGTCCTGGAAGGTATCGAATACCTCACCGGCATGCCCATCGGCAATGCCGACGAGCAGGGGCATTACCGACCTGAGACGGTCATGGGTCGCGTGCAGCGCGCGCTGGAGCAATTCAGCGACATTCGCAAGAACAACCAGCAGACCCTGTCTTTCCTGGTGCGCGACCGCAGGAACTGAGCTTGGGCACGCTAGGCTTGGGTGGATCGGGTTTGAACAGGACGCTCGCCGAACTGCCGCGTCACCGTTTGCCGAGATTCCCCGGCTGGTGGGTCGCGCTTGGGCCGGGCATCATCTGGATGGCGCTGGCACAGGGTAGCGGCGAGCTGATCTGGTGGCCCTACATGATCGCCAAATACGGCCTCACCTTCCTATGCCTGCTGATCCCCGCCTGCCTGCTGCAATACCCGGTCACGGTGGAGATCGGCCGTTACACGCTACTCACGGGTGAAAGCATCTTCAGCGGCTTCATCCGGCTCAATCGCTATTTCGGCATCTTCCTCTGGCTGTTGATGACTTTGTCATTCCTCTGGTTCGGCGCTTTCGCTTCGGCCGGCGGCACCGCGCTGGCTGCCATGACCGGCTTTCCGCAAGGCTGGACACCGCGAGGGCAAACCTTGTTCTGGGGCTATGCCACGATCGCCGTGTTCATTCTCGCCATCGTGTTCAGTGGCGTGATCTACCAACTGATCGAGAATTTCATGAAGGTCGTGGCCCTAGTGACCATCTTCGGCTTGCTATGGGCATGCACCACGCCGGAAGTGATCGCAGCCTTGTCTAGCTTCAGCGAGGGGCTCCTCTGGCCACCATCCGACATGCCACGGACCTGGGATCCGGCAGATGCCACCAAACTGCTGACCGCCATCACTTTCGCCGGGCTCGGCGGATTCTGGATACTGTTCTATTCCTACTGGATGCGCGACAAGGGTAGCGGCATGGCAGGGCACATGGGCCGCATCACCGGACCACTGGCGAAGAAGCCCGAAGTCGTGAGCACCGAAGGCATGCTGCCTATCGATCACCGCAGCAACCGGCAGGCGTGGCGCATATGGAAACGATTCCTGAAGACCGATGTACTGGTCGGCATCCTCGGTAACCTGCTGACCACCATGATGATGTGCCTGCTGGCCTGGGCCTTGCTCTATCCGCAAGGGTTGATCCCGCAGGATTACGAGATCGCCGTCGTCCAGAGCAGGTTCTTCGAAGTGAGCTGGGGTACGTTCGGCCGCATCCTGTTCCTGCTCATCGCCGCCGCTTTCCTGGCGGATACCTGGCTGGCCACCGCCGATGCCGTGAGCCGCACGCAAGCGGACGTGCTGCATATCCTGTTCCCGGCTGCGCGGCGATGGCCGATGCGGAAATGGTACTTCCTGATCCTGGGCCTGCTGACGCTCATCACCGGTTTCACCATGTCGCTCGAAGCGCCGGGCACCCTGATCCTGATCAGTGCCCTGATCGGATTCATCGGCACGGTGATCTTCCCGCTGGCCCTGTATCAGTTGAATCACCGCTTGCTGGCGAAGGAATTGCCTGCCTGGGCCAGGCCATCCCGATTCTCGGCGGCGCTGCTGGGCGTCAGTTTCATCGCCTATGCGGCTTTGGCGGTCACGTATCTCTGGTTCAGGTTCTTCACATGAGCACACAGGAAAAAGACGACGGCAAATGCCGGCTCGATAAATGGCTCTGGGCAGCGCGGTTCTTCAAGACCCGTAGCCTCGCTTCCGACGCGATCGACGGCGGCAAGGTGCACGTGGACGGAGACCGGGTGAAACCGGCCAAGGAAGTGCGACTGGGCGCCGTGATCCATATCCGGCGCAAGGAGTTCGATATCGAGGTGACCGTGCGCGCGCTCTCGACACAGCGGCGCGGTGCTCCTGAAGCAGCATTGCTGTATGAAGAGACTGCGGCCAGCATCGCGCGCCGCGAGAACGAAGCGGTGACCCGCGAGCATGACCACGCGAGACGCGAACGCGGAGAAGGGCGTCCGACCAAGCGCCAGCTGCGGGATATCCGGAAGTTCACCGGTAACTATTAGCTGAATAGATCGAACTGCGATACAGGCTTGGTCGGTGACCTAAAAAGCGAAGTATCAAGCGCAAGGCGGTTACGGTTCAGACCCAGTCTTGTGGTAGCGACTTTGAATCGTTGCGCGATCATGTCCGCGAACAATCCCTTGCCGCGCATGCGGCTGAAGAACTGTGCGTCATTGGCTTTGCCTTCCCGACTTTGCCTGACGATGCTCATCACGTGATCCGCCTTCAGTGGATGATGCAGTCTCAACCATGCCTCGAACAAGGGCGCCACTTCAAGCGGAAGTCTTAGCAGCACGTAGCCGGCGCTGCTTGCGCCAGCCTCTGCGGCCTGGTGCAGGATGGCTTCCATCTCGTGGTCAGTCAGTACCGGGATGATGGGTGCCGTCATTACGCCCACCGGGATGCCGGCGTCATGCAATCGCCGGATGGTCTCTAGCCTGCGTTGCGGTGCGGCGGCACGTGGTTCCAGCAGGCGTGAGATGGCGCGATCGAACGTGGTGATGGAAATAAAGACTTTTACCAGGCCGTCACGCGCCATCGGCCCGAGGATATCGATATCCCGTTCCACCATGGAGGATTTGGTGACGATGCTGAGCGGATGCCTGCATTCCGCCAGTACTTGCAGCACCTCGCGAGTGACGCGATGCTCCCGTTCGATAGGCTGGTACGGGTCGGTGTTGGTGCCCAAGGCCATGGGCTGGCATTCATAGCGGGGCTTGGAAAGTTCTTTCCTCAACAGCTCGGCGGCTTTGGGTTTGACGAGGATGCGGCTCTCGAAATCGAGCCCGGCGGAGTAGCCGAGATAAGTATGGGAAGGGCGGGCGAAACAGTAGATGCAGCCATGTTCGCAGCCGCGGTAAGGGTTGATGGAACGATCGAACGGAATGTCAGGCGACTTCACCCAGTTGATGATGGATCGCGTGTCATCCAGGATGACTTCGGTGCGTATGGCTTGGGGCTCGCTATCCAGGTTGCCCCAGCCATCGTCGATATCCGCATGTCGATGCTGTTCGAAACGCCCTGACGCGTTGCTGCTGGAACCTCGGCCCTTGAAGATCAATGGGCGCAGGGCATCGGATGGTCCAACCGGTTTACCAGGGGATTTCTTTTCCATCGAACGCGTAGAATTTGCCGCCATCGGCGAGCGTCAGGCGATCGATGACCTTACGCATCCCGGTGATGCTTTGCGGAATGGTGGTCGGCGCATTGCTCCCGCCCATATCCGTCTGTACCCAGCCCGGATGCATGACGATCACCGTGATGCCTTTGGGTGCCAGATCCAGCGCCATGCTCTTGGTGACCATGTTGAGCGCGGTCTTGCTGGAACGGTAAAGGTAATGATGGCCACTGGTATTGTCGTCGATGCTGCCCATCTTGCTGGTGATATTGATCACCTTTTTCATTTGGCCTAGTGAAAGATGGTCGATGAAAGCCTCGGTCATTTTTAGCGGGGCCATGCTGTTGATGCGGAAGGTCTCGGCCCAAGCCTGATAATCCACCTGGCCGAAGGTCTCCTTGCCCACCGGATAGACGCCTGCATTGTTGATCAGGATGTCGATCGGCATGCCCGTGAGCTCAGCCGCCAGTTGTTCAATCTGTGTGAAGTTGGCGACATCGAGCCGGTAGATCAGAAGATGGTCCGGATAGAGGG
>CABHOJ010000083.1 GCA_902168195.1 uncultured Methylotenera sp. | reverse complement strand
GGAAGAGACCATGGAGGTCACCGACCTAGTGATCGAAGTGCTCGACGCCCGCATCCCGGAGGCGAGCCACAATCCCATGATCGAACAGCTGCGCCTGTTCCGCCAGCGGCCCAACCTCAAGATCCTGAACAAGGCGGATCTCGCCGACCCGGCCGCGACCCAGGCCTGGCTCAATCATTACAACAAGCAACCGGGCGTCAAGGCTGTGGCGCTCTCGTGCAAGAAGCCGGGCGATGCCGCCAAGGTGCCTAACCTGTGCCGGGCGCTCGCCCCGCACCGCGGTACACACCTGAAACCGTTGCGCATGATGATCATGGGTATCCCCAACGTCGGTAAATCGACCTTGATGAATGCCCTGCTCAACCGCCGCATCGCCAAGGTCGGCGACGAACCGGCGGTGACCAAGAGCCAGCAGCGCTTCGACCTTAACGACACCATGAGCATCACCGATACCCCCGGCATGATGTGGCCCAAGATCCAGTACGAGAGCGACGGCTACATGCTAGCCGCCTGCCACGCTATCGGCCGCAATGCGGTGATCGACGAGGATGTCGCGATCTTCCTTGCGGATATCCTGCTGCAGCGTTACCCCACCCTGCTCAACTCCCGTTACAAGATCGATGTCGCCGCCATGGATGCCGTCGATGTGCTGGAAGCCGTCGCCAAACGGCGCGCCTACCGCATCAAGGGTGGGGAGTTCGATATGGAAAAGACCGCCATGGCGCTGCTCACTGATTTCCGCAGCGGCGCGCTGGGCCGCATCAGCCTGGAGACACCGGACAGCCGTCAGCAGATGATGGACGATGCCAAGGAAAAGGCCGCTGCACCTTCGCAAGCCAGCGATACGGAAGAAGACGCCTCCGACCTATGAGGGCTTGTTGGCGAGCATGACCATGTTGCGGCCGGTGTTCTTAGCGCGATAGAGCGCACCGTCGGCCGCATTGATCATGATGTCGATATTGGTCTGGCCCGCATCCAGACTGGATACCCCGATCGAGACCGTGACCTTGAGCGGCATCCCGGCTTCCAGTACGAAATCAGCTTCCGCGACGTTCAAGCGCAGGCGCTCGGCGATCTCCATCGCCGCATGGGCATCCGTTTCCGGTAACAGCACCACGAACTCTTCCCCACCGTAACGCCCGATGATGTCGATCGCGCGCAGGGTATGGCGCATGATCTCGGCGAGCCGGATGAGGACCTGGTCGCCGGTCTTGTGGCCGTAGGTATCGTTCACCCGCTTGAAGTGGTCGATATCCAGCATCAGCAGCGACATGGCTTTTTCCGAGCGTACCGTGCGATTGAGTTCCTCCTCGCAACGCTCAAGGAAATATCGCCGGTTATTGAGGCCGGTGAGGCTGTCGTTTCGTGCCTGCAGCGCCAGCTCCTGGATCAGGGCGCGCTGTTCGCTGATGTCCTGGATCTGGGCGATGAAGTACACCACCTTGCCGTCCGGCCCGGCGACGCGCGAGCCGTTGAGCAGGATCCAGATAAGATGGCCATCTTTGTGGATATAGCGCTTCTCCATCCGGTAATACTGCCGCTTGCCGTCGATCAGATCTCGCATGTATTTAAGGTCGACTTCCAGATCTTCCGGGTAGGTGATCTCCTGGAACGTCTTCTGCACCAATTCCTCAGCGCTGTATCCCAATAACTTGCAAAGCGCGTCGTTGACCTGCATGAAGCGCCCCTCGATGCTGACCAGAGCCTTGCCCACCGCCGCGTAATCGAAGGATTGCCGGAAGCGTTCCTCACTCAGGCGCAGATCCAGCTCGGTCTTTTTCTGCTGTGAGATATCGGTATGTGTGCCGATCGCGCGCAAGGGTTTGCCATCGGCATCGCGGCTGATGACCGTGCCACGATCCAGTATCCAGAGCCAGGAACCGTCCTTGCACTGCAAGCGGTGCTCGTTGCGATACTGCGGTTGCGATCCGTCAAGGAATGCCGCGACATCTTCCATCACTTGGGCCTTGTCGTCAGGATGGATGCGCCCCGCCCATTCATCCAGTTTGGGCTGGAATTCCTCGGGTTGGAAGCCGAGCATGGTGACGAGTCGCTCCGAAAAGATCACCGTACCCTCCGGTATGTTCCAGTCCCATACCCCATCCCCGACCCCTTCCAGGGCATATTTCCAGCGGGCTTCGGTCTCGCGCAACTGGTTCTCGCGGTTGCGGTCTTCGGTGATGTCGATACAGGTGCCCACCAGGCGCGTGACGCCGCCGGCACTATCCCGCACCGGACTGGCTTTGGCATGCAGATAGAGGGTCGGGCTCGCAGGCCGTTCCATACGGAAGGCGACGTCGAAGCGGCTATTGTGTTCGATCGTTGCCTTCAATGCCGCTTCGAAACCGGGTCTGTCCTCCGGATGGATCAGTTTCATCCAGGAGGCCAGGGTGATCCTGTCGCCGATCATGGGTTCCCGGAACAAGGCGTACATGTTGACGTCCCAGATCACCGCATCGTTGCGCAGGTCCCAGATACCCACTAGGGCCGCATTCTTCGCCAGGGTCAGGCGCTCTTCACTCTCGCGCAAGGCACTGGTCATGCGCTTGGCGATACTCAAGGCATGCTTGCGTCCGCTGGCCAGCAACGCCACCAGGATGGTCAACAGCACCGTCAGGCTGATGCCGACTTTCACCGCGAGGTTGGATAAGGTCGCCAGGGCCTCGGATTCGAACTTGGCGGTCGAATAGCCGACCACCTGCCATTCACGACCCGCGATCTGCAAGGTCTTGCCTGCCTGATAGGTCCCGCTCGCGTGCACGTCGCCGAACACTAGGTTGGCTGGCAGAGACGCATCGCCGTCGAAGATCTGCAACTGGATATCGGCTTCATGCTTCTTGCCGATATGCGTCATCAGGTCATGGATACGGAACACGGCATAGACCCAGCCGTAGTGACGGGCACGACGTTCGGTCAAGGTCATGTCCTCGGAGATATGCCGCCCGGAGGTATTTCGATAGAGCGGCAGGTACATCAGCATGCTGTAAGTGCGCTCTTCCGAACTGTCCTGCACCAGCACGACCTTTTCGGTGATCGAGGCCTCGCCGGTGTCGATGGCGCGATCCATCGCCCGGCGGCGCTTTGCCTCGGAATACATATCGAAGCCGAATGCCCGCAGATTCCTGCCTTCGAAAGGCTCCAAATAAACGATGGCCGTGTAGACCTCACGTTCCCCAGCGGGCGAGATAGCGAAATCAGGATAGCCCTCGGCACGGATGCCGGCCTCAAACGCGGCCTTGTCCCTGGGACGAACGACGACGGTGTATCCCAGGCCCTGGATACCGGGATAGTGCTTCTCAAGATCGAGGCTGGCATGGAAGCGGGCGAAATCTTCGCGACTGACATGGTCCGAGCCGACGAAATGCCCCTGGGCTGCGCGCAGGGCTTGCTCATAGACGTGCAAGGTTTCCGCTACCTCGTTGGTCGCCTCGACGAATTTGGTCTGGAATTGATGCTCGAACTGCTCGTGCTCCTTGACCTTGAGACTCTGCTGGACAAGGTAAGTGATGAAGAGGCCGAGTACGAAAACGATGGCGCCCAGCAGCAAGGTGGAATATTGCTGTTCGGATGTTTCAGGACCTTTTTTTGCTATCGTTATGGTCATGGGCTGCGCGCCTTGTGGTTGGATCCGGCACCCCGATGCCGAACCATCGATTTGAGTCTATACCCATATTGGGTAGTCGCTCAATACGCAGCAGTTGCGCTAGATCAATCTGAAAAGAGATGTCTGCAAGAAAATCAGCGGCACTGATTCAAGGCACGCTCGCCATCGGAGCAGGTCTTGGTCTCGGCACCCTGCTTGATGCTCTCGGTGAAAGCGCTCCAGCCGGACTTTTCGCTTGGCGCAGGTTCAGGCGGCGGCGTAGTCGATGCGCTTTGCTGCACTGGCGCTTGCGGGTTCTTCGTAGCCGATTCGGTGCCAGTCGCTCTGGGCTTGCGTACTGCAGGCTCCGAATCCTGTGCATGTTTCGCTTGGCGCACGGCCTTTTTCTCCGTGGCAGGCTTGCTGGCGGTCGTCGA
Organism: uncultured Methylotenera sp.; assembly: GCA_902168195.1. Classification (GTDB taxonomy): domain Bacteria; phylum Pseudomonadota; class Gammaproteobacteria; order Burkholderiales; family Methylophilaceae; genus CABHOJ01. The sequence continues at coordinate 9,142 of CABHOJ010000083.1, read as the reverse complement.
TGCGGCGGAACCTGACTTGCCAGCGTCGGCCTTCGTGGATTCCGATTTGGCGGCCTGCGACGCCTGGCTTGGCGGGGCGACTAGCGACTTGTCCTCGGGAGGAGTAAGGCTCGATGTCGCCGCCATCGCCTCTTCTGCAGGCTTCTCCGGGCCGAACAGGAATCCCGGCAGCAATACGCCGGCAATCACCACCCCCAGCAGGAACAGCACCAGTGCCGGGAACAGGTAGCGCTGCCTGGCCGATGGCTCGGGAGCTGCGGCTATCGGAGGGGGGGCTGCGAGCGCGGGTTCGGCGATCGCGCCCTCTTCCACCAAGGGCTTGATGACGTAGACCTCGTGCTCGCGCACATGCTTGTCCTGCTTGACGCCGGAATACGCGAACATATTGGTGATCTCGTCGGTCAGGCGCGAGGTGACTTCATAATAGGAACGTGAGACGAGGATCTGGTTGGGTTCGGCGAAACTCATGACGCGCTGGGCGACGTTGATGCCGTCGCCGATGATATTGGGCATGCCGTTGATATCGATGACGACGCGCACCGGGCCAAGGTTGATGCCCATACGCACCAGCAGGCGCGTACCGCTTTCCTTGTTCTTGCGGATGATGCCGTCGCGGATGGTGAGCGAGACGAACAGCGCTTCTTCTGGCGCACCCATGAGGGCGATGGCGGCCCCGTCCCCGGTATCGAGGATGATGCGGTCGTTCTGCGCCACATCCTTGATCGCCTCGGTCAGCAATGCATTGAAGCATTCCTTTTCCGCGATCTGGTCGGATACCGGCTTCTTCGAATAATCGATGATGTCGATGAATACGACGCTGCAGATCGAGGTTTTATTGATCCTGTCTTTCATGCCCTAGCCATATCTTTAGTCACGTCCTCAATGGAAGTGCTATTAGACTACACAATTCAAATTACATAAATATTTACAATGGGATATGACGCTTGATGAGTGCCGCCTGACCGTAGGCTAGCCCCTGCTCGTCGCGCAGGTTCCATACGGTGGCCTCGTGGATCATGAAACGACTGCCGTCGCTGGCGATGCGCACGCCGGAATAATCGTCGACATACCCATGCTTGGCCACCCGCGCTAGCAGCGCCTCGCGCGCTTCGCGCAGCATGGGTTCGGCGGAGAGCCGCGACGGCAAACCGACGATCTGCTGCCAATCCATCCTGAACAGCGCCATGGCCTGGCGATTGGCGTAATTGAACAAGGGGTCGGCCTCCGTGCCGTGGGACAGCAAAGCGAAGGGTGCCTCGAACAAGGCGATTGCAGAGGGGTCCCCCTCGGTCAGGGGGCGGCCTGTCCAGTGACGGTAGCTATCGGCGAGGATACGGCTATGTCGCTCGATGAAGCCTGCGTCCAGGCTGTCGTACAGCGAGGGCGCGTGTTTCGATGGATAGTGCGTCAATTACCAATAACTTTCCACGGTGATCTGGCCCGGATCCTTGCGCCTGTGCTTCTTGAATCCGCGATCCACCAGCACTTTCATGGTGTCTTCCACCATCTGCGGATTGCCGCACATCATGACCTGACTATCTTCCGCCGCCAACAGCAGTCCGGCGCGCGCTTCCAGCCGATTGTCGACGATGGCATCCGGGATACGGCCGGGCATGGCGAAGCTGGAGACTTCGCGGCTGATGAATGGCACATAGGTGAATCGCTCGGGATGCAAAGTCTGGAGGTTGGCGATGCGTTCCTGATAGCTGAGTTCGGAATGGGTGCGCACGGCATAGACCAGCACGACCTTCTCGAAACGCTGCCAGGGTTTCTGCGTATCCAGCATGGCGAGGAACGGTCCGACACCGGTCCCGGTGGCCACCAGCCAAAGATGTTTAGCCGGCGGCACCTCATCCAGCACCATGAAGCCGTTCGCGCGTGGCGAGATGAGGATGTCGTCGCCCTGTTGCAGCTTCACCAGCTGGCTGGTGAAAGGACCGTCCGGCACATGGATGTAGTAGAACTCGAGCGGCCTGCGGTCTGGCGCGTTGACCAGCGAATAAGGCCGGCCGATTATCTCGCCGTCCACCTCCAGCCCGAGCTTGGCGAACTGACCCGCTTCATAAGGCTCGATCTCGGCCTCGACGAACAGGCTGAACAGCCTGTCGTTCCACTGCTTTTGCCCTATCACCTTGCCTGTATTCCAAACCGCCATGTTGTTTATCCCTCAGCCATCCGTCCTTTAGTAGCGTCATCCGCGTCGCCGGTCAATCCAGAATATGTGACCACACAATTGCGCCCGCGTTGCTTGGCTGCATAGAGCGCCCGATCTGCCGCCGCGAACAGCTGGTTGAATCCCATGCCGACCTGGCTGGACTCGCTGACGCCGACGCTGATGGTGCAATCCAGGCGCTTGTTGAGGAAGACCGCCATATCCGCTTCGAACGCAAGGCGCAGGCGATCGGCCTGTACCAGCGCCTCCTCCTCGCTGGTATTGGGCAGCAGGATGCAGAACTCCTCGCCACCATAGCGCCCGAACAGATCGCCTGCCCGGATGCTGCCGTTGACGATGCGGGCGAACTCGGCCAGTACCTGGTCGCCGAATTGATGCCCGTAACGATCGTTGATCTGCTTGAAATGATCGAGGTCGATCAACAGCATGGCGATGCCCAGGTTGAAGCGCTGGCAGTTGGCTTCCATGCGGATCGCCGCGTCTTCCAGGCTGCGTCGGTTAAGGGCCCCGGTGAGCCAGTCCTCGCCTGCCATGTGGCGCATGCGCTCGACCAGCTTGTAATTCAACATGAGGACGAAGCCGAAGGTGGTACAGAGCTGGAAGATCGTGCCGAAGAAGAACGTGAATTTATTCAGCGGCCACTGGGACATGGCCTGGAACACGGCGTCATCGGCCAGCATCGCGCCGACGCCCCGGATCAGGAACACCAGCGCCATCAGGCAGAACATAAGCCCGGTGAACCAGTAGGCGGTCCGCAACGGCGGCTGGACCGGGATCAGCAGCATGCGTGCGCCGACGATATTGACCACCATGAAGATCAGCGCATTGCAGACGACGATGGTGCGGAAATCCTGCTGCCAGAGGAAAAAGGCATCGATGACCACCACCAGTCCCACGATCAGCACGGTCATTCCGTAGGTCGGTCGTTTCTCGGTGAACGCCTGCGTGCCGTTGAGATAGAGGCCGAGCCCCAGCGCATAGAGCGTGGTCGCCGGCAGGATGGCGAAATAGGTGCTGGTGAATTGCATCATCATGATCAACATGCCGATGCTGATGGACAGGTTGCCTAGCGCCCAGTGACCGAGGCCATGGATGCCATCGGCATGCACCCTTGCCAGGATCAGCAGCAATGACAGTAGCGGGGTCAGTACGACCACCATGAATACAATGGTACGCAGGTCCAGTTCGATGATGCATCACTCCTATCAGGTCGTCTCCATTCTAGTGCATCCTGCCAGGAAAAGTGCGGCACTGAACAGTACGCAGCGGCGACGTGACATTTCGTGTCAGGCAAGAATTTGGCGTGACATACCGGACGCCGAACGGCTAAACTTGCAGGCCAGATCGACGTGAAACCCCATGCTGTCCAAACTCAATTCCCCCCAGCGCGAAGCAGTCAAATATCTCGATGGTCCCTTGTTGGTGCTTGCCGGTGCCGGTAGCGGCAAGACGCGTGTCATCACGCACAAGATCGCCTACCTGATCAACGAATGCGGCTACCAGCCGCGCGAGATCGCGGCCATCACCTTCACCAACAAGGCCGCGCTGGAGATGCAGGAACGGGTCGGCCACCTGCTCGACGGCAAGGCCAGCAAGGGACTGACCATCGCCACCTTCCACTCCCTCGGCCTCCAGATGCTGCGTGCGGAGGCGAAATTGCTCGGCTACAAGCCGCAGTTCTCCATCCTCGATTCCTCCGACAGCTTCAAGATCCTCTCGGACGTGCTGGCGACGACGGACAAGCAACTGCTGCGCAAGACCCAGTGGCAGATCTCGCAATGGAAGAACGGCTTCATCAACCCGGACCAGGCCAAGGCGCAGGCCGACGAAGAGCTGACCGTGGCTGCCGCGAAGGTCTACCAGATCTACCAGCAGACGCTGAAAGCCTACCAGGCAGTCGATTTCGACGACCTCATCAAGCTGCCGGTCGAATTGTTCGAGCAACACCCGGAAGCGCTGACCAAGTGGCAGCACAAGCTCAAATACCTGCTGATCGACGAATACCAGGATACCAACGCCTGCCAGTACAAACTGGTGAAGCTCTTGACCGGCGTCGAAGGCCGCTTCACGGCGGTGGGTGACGACGACCAGGCCATCTACGGCTGGCGCGGCGCCGATGTCGAGAACCTGCGTCAGCTGACCGAAGACTGGTCACGTCTCAAGGTCATCAAACTGGAACAGAACTACCGCTCCACCGTGCGCATCCTGCGCGCCGCCAACCAGGTCATCGCCAACAACCCCAAACTGTTCGACAAGAAGCTGTGGAGCGACCTCGGTACCGGTGAGCATATCCAGGTGAGCGCTGCACGCGACGAGGAGCACGAGGCGGAGGCCGTGGTCATGAAGCTCACGGCCCACAAGTTCGAGCACCGCACCAAGTATTCGGATTACGCCATCCTCTACCGCGGCAACCACCAGGCGCGCATCCTGGAGCAACAGCTACGCAACCAGAAGGTGCCCTATACCATCTCCGGTGGCCAGTCCTTCTTCGACAAGGCCGAGATCAAGGACCTGGTCGCTTACCTGCGCCTGATCGCCAACGAGGACGACGACCCGGCCTTCATCCGCGCCGCGACCACGCCGAAGAAAGGCATCGGCAACACCACGCTGGAACGACTCGGCGAATATGCCAGCCAACACAACATCTCGCTGTTCGCCGCGGCTTTCGAAGGCGAATTCCAGCACGAGCTCGGCCAGCGCCAGCTCGACGACCTGCTGACCTTTTGCCAGTTCATCAGCCGCATCCAGGAACGCGCGGCCAAGGACCCGGCAGGCGAGGTGCTGGAAAGCCTGATGAACGCCATCCAGTACGAAGCCTTCCTCTACGATTCCGAGGAGCCGCGTGCCGCCGAATCCAAGTGGAAGAACGTGCTCGATTTCATCGGCTGGCTCACGCGCAAGGGTGAAGGCAGCGGTGATGACGATGAACGCAACCTCTTGCAGTTGACGCAGATGGTCTCGCTCATGAGCATGCTCGAAGGCCGCGAGAACGGCGAGCCCGACGCGGTCAAGCTCTCGACCCTGCATGCGGCCAAGGGCCTGGAGTTCGGTCATGTCTACCTGATCGGCTGCGAGGAAGGCATCCTGCCCCACCGCGAAAGCGTCGATAACGGCAAGATCGAGGAAGAACGCCGGCTGATGTATGTCGGCATCACGCGTGCCCAGAAATCGCTCAACATCTCCTGGTGCAAGAAGCGCAGGCGTGCCGGCGAGACCGAGATTTGCGAACCCAGCCGCTTTATCGCCGAACTGCCCGCAGACGATGTGCGCCACTTCGGTGGGCCGCAAGCCGACCCGGAAGTGAGCAAGGAGATGGCGCGTGAACGCATGGCGCAGATCCGTGCCATGCTCGGCAGCAAAGCCCCTGAATCGGCCTGAGACGTCTCGCCGTCGCCTTGAAGGAATGAACCTTTGAGGCATGGGGGACTCCCCTTATAAGTAGCCAATCAAAAATCGTCGTCTCTGGCGGCGGTGGGTCCATGACACAACCAGACGATTTCCAGCTCTACGACAACAAGATCACCCCACACACGCCCCCCAGGCGCCGCGGCGCATTGTTCTGGTCCGGCATGGTGTTCTTCCTGTGCGTGCTCGCCCTGACCATCGCCTTCGCCATCTGCGAATGGAAAGGCTGGCCATTCTTGCGCGCGCCGTTCGAGCGCTTCGCCAGCGAGCAGTTGCAACGCGATATTCGCATCGCCGAACCCTTCCAGCTCAAGTTGCTGGGCAGCGTGCGGCTCAAGGTCGGCGGCTTGTGGATCGGCGTGCCCGAAGGGTTCGATGCCCCGCATTTCGCCGACACCAGGACCACCTATCTGCAGCTGCGTTACAGCGATCTCTTCAAACTCAAGCACAGCGACCAGCTGCGCATCCAGACTTTGGAAGTCGATCGCATCGACCTGCACCTGCTGCGCAAGCCGGACGGTAAATCCACCTGGCATTTCAAGCAGGACGACAACGAACCTGACAAGCCCTTCCCCGTCATCGAACGCCTCATCGCCACAGCGGGCCATGCCGAAGTGCGCGACGCGAAGATGGACGTCGATCTCGATGTCGATTTCAGTACGCGTGAAGGTGGCGAGCAGGCACATCCGGCATCGAGCGTCACCGCCAAAGGCACGTTCCGCGATCACCAGCTTGAAGCGAAGTTGACGACGGAAGGCTTCCTACCCATCGCCACCCAGGCCGAAGACTCGCCGCCCATCCGCTCGAAAGGCTGGGTCAATTACGGCGGATTGCGCATCGATTACGAGGGCTCGGTATCCGACCTATTCGGCCACCAGAACATCGTGGGCAAGTTCACCGGTCGGGGACCGTCGCTGCATGTGCTGGGCGCCCTCACCGGCACGGTGCTGCCCACTACGGACAAGTTCTCGCTGTGCGGCACCATGGAAAAGCACGGCGACCTGTGGAAAGTCGACATCCCCACGGCACGCATCGGCAGCAGCCAGCTTGGCGGCAACTTTCAGTTCGACCCACGGCCGGAACGCCCGCTGTTGAGCGGCCAGCTGTTCGGCAAGCGGCTGGTGCTGGAAGACCTGTTCCCGGCGTTTGGCGGTGATATAAAGAGCGACGATGTGAAGCCTGCTGATACGAAGTCCAGTGAGACTAAAGGTGCAGATCACGAATCCGCAGACATGAAGCAGACTTCCACCAAGCCAGCGGTTGCCTCACCGGCCAAGACCAAACTATTCGCTGACCGCAAACTGGATCTGCCCACTCTCAACAAGATGGACGCCGATCTCAGCATCAAGCTGGACTATGTCGATCTCGGCAAAGCCTTCGCCAAACCCATTTCGCCCTTCGTCGCCAAACTATCGATGGATAGCGGCAAACTGGCGCTGGCCGAAGTCGACGCGCGCACCGCAGACGGCGCCATCTCCGGCCTGATCTCGGTGGACGCCCATCCGGACGCCACTGCCGGCGACACTGCCACCCCTGCCGACCCAAAGTGGCATATCGACATGCGCTGGAAGGACATCGATCTGGAGAAATGGCTGCAAGTCAGCCAGGACCGCAAAGCCGAGGCACAGCGTGAGGGCAAGGAGATCCCGCCGGCCTACGTCACGGGTACGCTGAACGGCAAGACCAAGCTCGACGGTAGAGGCAATTCCACCAAGGAACTCATGGGATCCCTGCAAGGTGACGTCTCGATGTATATCGAAAAAGGCACGATCTCCCGCCTGCTGATCGAGCTCATGGGTATCGATCTCGCCCAAAGTCTGGGTGTCTGGTTGACCAAGGACAAGGCCTTGCCCATGGAATGCGCGGTCATGGATTTCGGCGCCAGCCAGGGCATCGTCAAACCGCGGGTCGCGCTCATCGACACTAGCGTCACCACCGTCCTCATCGACGGTCATGTCGATCTTGCCGAGGAGTTGCTCAATCTGCGCCTGAGCGCCAAGCCGAAGAACATGTCGCCGTTCACCTTGCGCTCACCGATCCGCGTCACCGGCACCTTCGTCAACCCTGACGTTGCGCCCGAAGGCGGCCCGATCGCGGCCCGCGTCGCCGGCAGTGTCGCGCTGGCCTTCCTTAACCCCATCGCAGCCATCCTGCCTTTCATCGACCTGGGTGGCTCGACCGACAAGGCGCCCTCGCCGTGCAAGCGATCCTTGTCCGATTTCAGCCAGCAAGCGCGATAACTCGCCCGGGCTGTTAAAATGGCGGGATGCCTTTAATCACCCTCAATCAAGCCAGTCTGGCTTACGGTCACTATCCCCTGCTCGACCAGGCGAATCTGCAACTGGACCCCGGCGAACGCGTTGGCCTCATCGGCCGTAACGGCACTGGAAAATCCAGCCTGCTCAAGGTCATCGCCGGCGAAAGCAAGCTCGACGACGGCGAACTGTGGCTGGCACCTGCCGCCAGGGTCGCCTATGTGCCACAAGAGCCCCTGTTGCAGACGCATCACACCGTTTATGAAGCCGTCGCCGAGGGGCTGGGCAACCTGCAGAACGTGCTGGTCGAGTACCACGCCATCACCCACCAGCTGGCGGATGCCAGTGCCGACACCGATGCCCTGATGGACCGCATGCAGGTGCTGCAGCATGAACTTGACGCGCAGCATGGATGGCATTCGCAGGCCCGTGTGGAGACCGTCCTCAGCAAACTCGGCCTCGACGCCGACGCGGAAGTCAGCAAGCTCTCGGGCGGCTGGCGCAAACGCGTCGCGCTGGCCCGCGCACTGGTCGCCGAACCGGAAGTGCTGCTGCTCGACGAACCAACCAATCACCTCGATCTGGAAGCCATCGAATGGCTGGAAGACCTGCTGCTGGGATTCAACGGCAGCGTGCTGTTCATCACCCACGACCGCCGATTCCTCGACCGGCTCGCGACCCGCATCATCGAACTGGATCGTGGCCGACTGACCGAGTTCATCGGCAACTTCACCCAGTATCAGGCCAAGAAAGAAGAATTGCTGGCCGTAGAGGCTACTCACGCCGCCAAATTCGACAAGGTACTGGCGCAGGAGGAAGCCTGGATCCGCCAGGGCATCAAGGCCCGGCGCACCCGCAATGAAGGCCGCGTCAGGCGCCTGGAGAAACTAAGGCTGGAACGCGCTGCACGCCGCGAACGCCAGGGCGCGGTCAAACTCTCGCTCGATAGCGGTGAACGCTCGGGCAAGCTGGTCGCCGAACTCGATCAGGTGCGGAAGGCCTATGGCAGCAAGCTCCTCATCGACGGTTTCAGCACCCGCATCATGCGTGGCGACCGCATCGGCCTCTTGGGGCCGAACGGCGTCGGCAAGACCACCTTGCTCAAACTCATCCTGGGCGAACAGGAACCGGATAGCGGTCATATCCAGCGCGGCACCAACCTCAACATCGCCTATTTCGACCAGATGCGGGAGCAGCTGGATGAAGAAGCGACACTGGCGGACACCATCAGCCCGGGCTCCGAGTTCGTGCAGATCGGTAATGAGCGCAAGCACGTCATCAGTTATCTGGAGGATTTCCTGTTCCCGCC
>CABHOJ010000082.1 GCA_902168195.1 uncultured Methylotenera sp. | reverse complement strand
GCTCCGTGCGCCTTGCACTTCATCTCTCTCGCTAGCTTGTCTAGCGCCCACAAAAAAGCCGGCTTGTGCCGGCTTTTTTGTTATTCTTAATTCTATCGATACTTTATAAACTGAGAAGCTTTCATGAATCAGCCTATTGATAATCAAGAAGAATTGAGAATGCTTTATCAAATAACTGTGTCTGACCTCTCCTATTTCAAGACTCAGCAATGGTCTGTAACTAACTACAGTCTATTAATTTATGCTGCTTTAGTTGGAGTAGCTCAATTATTGAATCCTACACTTGCCAATAGTGAAAGACTTTTCCTTTCTGGCCTTGCATTAACGGCGTTGGCAGCTGGAATTACAGTATTGAGAAAACTAGAAACCTCAATTCTTGTCCGTCAAGCCAGGCTCGATGCTGCACGTGACAATTTCAGCAACATATTCAAACAAGCATGGGCTGCTGAAACAAAAGGCCCTGAGTATGTTCACTCGATATATTTCTTATACGCCACAGTAATAATCAGTGGTGTTTTAGTAGTTTGGTTAGTTGGATTTAGGCTTTAATTGGTTGTGATATTAATTAAACCTAGTCATTAATTAGCACAATCGCTGTCTTGACAAAGCAAGTGCACGAAGATGGCTTTGCATGCCCTCTAGCGCGCTGGAGCATCGAGCATCAGATGGGAAAAAGCGGCGCGCACTGTTCGAAGTCCGCAGCCGCTCATGGTTTGTGTGAGCGGCTAGGCTGAGTTGCGCAAGCCGCCCCAGATGATGCGCTGAGGCGCAGGGTCAAGCGATAGGGGCTGTCTTTTTCTTTGGCATCTTTCTTTTGGACAAGCAAAAGAAAGATGCTCGGCAGTCGGCCGAGACCGACAACGCAAAAACCAAAGCCCGCTTTCGCGGGCTTCTTTATTCGAAGACTGGATTCCAGCTTCCGCTGGAATGACAACTATGCCGCCCTCGCCACCTTCCTGCGATCGATGAACTGGATATCCTCATCCTCACTCAGCACCGCCTGGTAGAACTGCAGCATCCGCTCTGCCTGCGTCCGTGACGACCAGCGCTTCTGCGCATAATGTCGTGCTTCCTCACCCAGATCCTTACGCTTTCTGTCATCCGCCAGCAGCGTGAATACGCGTTGGGCGAACTGCGCTTCGTCTTCCTGCGCGATCAATGCGCCCTGCCCTTCGATGAGGATGGACTTAGTACCCAGCTCCGCCAACGCGACGACAGGGACGCCCTGTGCCATGGCTTCCAGCAGTACCAGCCCCTGGGTCTCGGTCTTGGACGAGAACACGAACACGTCCGCCGCACGGTAGCAGGCATTCAGTTCGGTGTTGCGATCGAGGTAACCGATGAAGCGGATGTTCTCCTGAAGATTCAACTCGGCCGCCAGTGTGTGCAGGTGCTTCTCGGCCGGGCCTTCGCCGGCGACGACGAGCAGCACGTTCGGCTGCTGCTTGCGCAGTTCGACCGTCATCTTCATGAGGAAGCCGATGTTTTTCTCATGGGCCACACGGCCGACGAACAGGATCACCGGACGATCATGCGCGATGCCGTACTTGGCACGGAAGGCTGCGCCATCCGCACGCTCGAAGCTGTGCTGTTGCAAGCCTGTGGGGATGACCTCGCCCGGCGCCTTGACGCCGTATTGGCGCAAGACATCCAGCATGGGCTTGGAAGGCGCGACGATGGCCGCGACGCTGTTGCACTGGCGACGCGAGATCATGCGCGCCAGGCCTTTGGCTGCCGGCTTGGGGATCACCGGCAGGTAGTGATGCAGGTAATCCTCGAAGAAGGTGTGGTAGGTCTCCACACACGGCACATCGAGCAATTGCGCCAGCTTGAGACCGAGGTAATGCGCGACGAACGGCGTGTGGATATGGACGATGTCGTAGTTCTCGCGACGTAGTTCGACCAGTCGGTCGATGGCTGCGCCGTACTTCATGAGCTTGTCTTCCGGGTCGAAGTAGATGTTGCGCGCGGGGATACGCTTGATCCAGCGTTCGTCCTCGGTATAGATGCCGTAGTCCGGCGCAATGAGATGGACCTCGTGGCCCATGGCCTGCATCTCGCCGACGAAGGTGCGGATGGAGGTGGATACCCCGTTGACGCGGGGAAAGTAGACATCGGAAATGAACAGTATCTTCATGGGCTTAGCCTCTGGCAGGGGTCGTTTTCATGCCAACAAGATACGCCGCGATTGTGACGTTTCGATGAACTGCCACCCAATCGTCATACACCCCGACAAATGTCATACACACCGGATAGAATGCGCGGATGCGTCCCTTCATCGCCCTGATCTGGCTAGTACTACTCGCGTTACCGGCATCGAGCCATGCGGCACGGCCGATGATCACGGATGATGCCCGTATCGTCGACCCCAGGAGCTGCCAAGTCGAATCCTGGGCCAAATTCAACAAGCAATCGACCGAATATTGGGCATTGCCGGGCTGCAACCTGGGCGGCAATCTGGAATTGACACTTGGCGGAGCGAGAACCAAGGCAGATGGGGAATCGCACGCTTCGGATGTAGTGATGCAGGTCAAGACGCTGTTGCGGCCGCTCAAGGCCAACGATTACGGCGTCGGCCTGACGTTTGGGCAAGTCTCGCATCCGAACACCGACCGATCATCGAGCATGGTCGGCGATGCCTACTTGAACATCCCCGTGAGCATCTCATTCGCGGATGATCGGTTTGTATTGCACACGAACTTGGGCGCAATCCACGACCGCAATCAGAATCGCAATCGCCTGACCTGGGGCGTAGGTTCGGAGACGCGTCTGAATTCTGACCTGCAGTTGATCGCGGAGGTCTATGGCGATGACCGTACGCGGGCGTTCCATCATCTGGGTTTACGCTACTGGGTGCTGCCGAACCGCGTGCAGGTGGATACGACCTACGGCAACCGGTTCGCCAATGACAGCGAAGAACGCTGGTTCACCATCGGCCTGCGACTGCTGTCGCCGCCGATGCTGCCTTTCTAGGGTTGAAGCCTGGGATTAGCCGAAGACCAGCAAGCCCCAGACCACGGCCAGGTTGACCAGGCTGAGCAGCACGGCGGCGCTCCCGATGTCCTTGGCGCGCTTAGCCAATAGGTGATTCTCCAGCGAGATGCGATCGACCGTGGCCTCGATGGAGGAATTGAGCAGTTCGACGATGATCACCAGCAGCACACTGGCGATCATGATGGCGCGCTCCATGCCGCCTTCGCCCAGATAGATAGCGAGCGGGATGAGGACGATCGCCAGCTTCACTTCCTGACGGAAGGCGTCTTCGTTCTTATAGGCCGCCTTGATGCCTTCGAGCGAATAGCCGAACGCGTTGAACAAGCGACGTAGACCAGTTTTACCTTTGTATGGGCTTTCCATACGTTCCCCTGAATAAGTCTCGATAGATAAGAGCAAACGGACAAGCCGCGCAGTATAGCAAACGCGCATTCGCCGGGTCGCTTGTCACAATAAAATCATGATCTTGTCACAATCGCTACATGCTGGCACGGCAAATTGCCAGCATGGCAAAAAGACACCTGCACAAGTTGTACTGGCTGCTGCCGTTGCTGTTGCACTCCATGGAAGCCAACGCCTGGGGCCTGGTGACCCACCTCTATTTCGCGCATTCGCTGCTCTGGGCCATGCCCTTGCTGGACCCCAGGCTGCAACGCGCCATCAAACGCTTCCCCGAACTGGTCATGACGGGCGCCTGCCTGCCGGACCTCGCCATCGTTTCCCCGGCGTTCCGTGAGACGCACGACTGGGAATACGCAAAACGCATGCTCAATGCCGCCAAGACCGACGAAGAGACCGCGATCGCCGTCGGCTATGCCAGCCACCTGTATGTGGACGTCATCGCGCATAACCACTTCGTCCCAGCGCACGAGGCCATGTGGCTGGACAACGATACGATGATGACGCACATCGCATCCGAATGGGCGATGGACGCGCACTTGTCGCCGCTGCTCGACACGTCGCCGGGTCACCTGCTGACCGAACACCGCGAACTGCTGGTGGTCTTCATCTCGCCGCTGTTCCGCTGCTCACGCCGCCGTACCGCGCAAGCCGTCAGATCCCTGGCTTTCTGGGACAAGGTGCTGCGCATGGTGAGACTGCCGCACATCATCTACCGCAGCGCGCGCCTGCTGGATAAACGCGTGGGCAAGAACTTCATCTACTACATCGCCAAGACCCAGACCGCACTGGCCGAGATCGGCATCGTGCTCGATGGCGCACGACCGACCTGGGAACCGGAGAGTCAGTTCTCCGGTGAGGCGTTGGCCCAATGGCGACGGGTGTGCAAGCGACAGGTCACCGCATTGCACCCTGCGCCGATCAAGTATTTCGATCAGGTCCTCTAGGCGATAACTCTCAGTTGACGACCATCCATAGACGAACGGCATAAAAAAACCGGACAGATGTCCGGTCAGGCTGGGGAGAGATCGGGGTTACCCCCGATCAGATCAGCAAATCTTCAAATCAGGAATGTCAGGGCGGCGATCGCGCCACCGATCGCTGCACCAGCGATGACATCGCTCGGATAGTGCAGGCCAAGGATCACCCGCGACATGCCGACCATGAGAGTGAACGGCAACAGCAACCATGCGAGTTCCGGGTAGTAGGTCAGACCCACGCTGCAGAACGCGACGGCATGCAAGGTGTGGCCGGACGGGAAACTAAAGCGGTCCAATGGGCGTCCGGTGAGCCAGATATCCTGGTGGACCTCGTAAGGACGCGGGCGCAAGGTCTTGCCCTTGAGCCATTTATAGATCAGGGTGCCAGTCAGACCAGCCAGGCCCATGTGGACCGCGGGAACGACACCGGCATCGCCCTGGGTCAGCACGATCCCCAGCATCACGGCATACCAGAACATGCCATCGCCAAGGCGACTGATGAGGCGGAACCAGAGACGGACCCACAAGTAGTGACTAGTGCGATTGACGCGGATACAGAGCGAGCTGTCCCATTCGCTCATGCGGTGCAGGTAAAGACTCATCTTGTGAGGCATAGCGAGACCTCCTTCTTTGTAGGTTCCAGGTAGGAACCTTTGCTATGGATGAATGGTGTTTTCATGCGTGCAGGATGGCACGCCTGTGTGACAGATTGATGAATCTTAAGGAGAAATTTCAGGTGGCATGCAATACCACCAGAAAGGATCAGGCAGCGGCTTTTTTCACCACGTCGGCGATGGCATCCGCCAGTTTCTGTACTTGGTCGCGGGATTGCCCTTCGACCATGACACGGATCTTGGGCTCGGTACCCGAGGCGCGCAGCAAGACGCGACCGCTACCGTTGAGTTCGGATTCGGCATCCTTGACGGCTTTTTGCAGAACCGGGTTGCCGGAGATATCGATGCGTTTCTTGACTTTGACGTTGACCAGCACCTGCGGATACAGGGTCAGGCTGGCGCCCAGCTCGGCCAGTGTTTTGCCGCTGGAACGCATGGCGTTCAGTACCTGCAGGGCGGCAATGATGCCGTCACCGCTGCTGTGCTTGTCCAGCGCCAGGATATGGCCGGAATTCTCGCCGCCGATCTTCCAGGCGTTCTGGTTCAGCAATTCCAGTACGTACCGGTCACCGACCTTGGCACGTGCGAACGGGATATCCGCCTTGGCCAGAGCATGCTCCAGCGCGAGGTTGGTCATGAGGGTGCCAACGATGCCGCCACCCAGCTCGCCGCGTGCCTGACGGTACATGGCGATGATGTAAAGCAATTGGTCGCCATCCAGCAGCTTGCCCTTGGCATCGACCATCATCACGCGGTCGCCGTCTCCATCGAACGCGATGCCGAGATCGGCCTTATGTTCGACCACGGCTTTGCACAGCGCTTTGGTATGCGTGGATCCGCAATCCTGATTGATGTTGAGGCCGTCCGGGTGGTTGCCGATGGCGACGACTTCCGCGCCTAGTTCATGGAACACGGGCGGCGCCACATGGTAGGTCGCACCGTTGGCGCAATCGAGCACGATCTTCAGACCGCGCAGGTCGAGCGCGTTAGGGAAGGTGCTCTTGCAGAATTCGATATAACGACCGGCGGCATCGTCCAAGCGGCGCGCCTTGCCCAGCTTGGCGGAAGGCATCACTACCATGGGCTGGTCGAGTTCGGCTTCGATCGCGAATTCGATAGCATCCGGTAGCTTGGTGCCCTCAGCGGAGAAGAACTTGATGCCGTTATCTTCGTAGGGGTTGTGCGAGGCGGTGATGACGATGCCGACCTGGGCGCGGAGTGCGCGTGTCAGGTAAGCCACAGCCGGCGTGGGCATGGGGCCGGTGAGCAGCGTATCCACGCCTGCGGCGGAGAGGCCCGCTTCGAGTGCCGCTTCCAGCATATAGCCGGAGATTCGGGTGTCCTTGCCGATCAGGACGGTCGGGTTGGCGGAGCTAGTGTGGGTATCAATGTTGGTCAGTACGCGCCCTGCCGCATAGCCGAGCCGCATGACGAAGTCCGGGGTGATCGGCGCTTCGCCGACCCGTCCACGAATACCATCGGTACCGAAATATTTTCTACCCACCTGTTGCTCCCTTGTTTCTAGTTTTTTATAGCCCGATTGTTATGGCCTGGTTTTATTGGCTTTGCTAACGAGATGACTGCCTAATCGAATCCTTTACAGCACGGCAGCAGCGACCTTCAATGCATCCGCAGTCGCTTTCACGTCATGCACACGTACGATTCTAGCGCCTTTCATCACCGAGATGACAGAGGCCGCGAGGCTGGCGTGCAAACGCACATAGACATCACCGCCCGTGATCTGGCCCAGCACCGATTTGCGCGACAGGCCGACCAGCAAGGGCCGCCCTAGGCTGAGGATCTCAGGCAAGCCTTGCAGCAAGGCGATGTTGTGTTCGGTGCGTTTACCGAAACCGAAGCCCGGGTCGAGCAGAATGCGCGACCGGGATATGCCGGCCGCTTCCGCAGCTGCCATGCGCTCGGCGAGGAAAGCCCGTACTTCGGCGACGACATCGTCATATTGCGGATCGAGCTGCATGGTCGCAGGCAAGCCTTGCATGTGCATGAGGCAGACGCCGGCTGTGCTACGGGCGGCGATCTCCAATGCGCCAGGTTCCTGCAGGGCGCGTACGTCATTGATGAGGTCGGCCCCGGCATCGAGTGCGGCCTGCATCACCTGCGGCTTGTAGGTGTCGATGGACAAGGGCACCTGGGTCAGCTTGGAGAGTTGCTCGATCACGGGCACCACCCGGTCAAGCTCATCCGCCAGCGATACCGGTGTAGCGCCCGGCCGTGTGGATTCGCCGCCGATGTCCAGGATATCGGCGCCTTCCTCGACCAGCTTCAGCGCATGTTCGACGGCTTTTTCCGTGGACTCGTACTTGCCGCCATCGGAGAAGGAATCGGGTGTGACGTTGACGATGCCCATCACATGGGGGCGTGACAGGTCTAGCTGGTATCTACCGCAATGGAATAAGGAGGACTGGGTCATGTGATGGTGAGGGAAGATAAAGAAAAAGCCACAGCAAGGATCCCTTACTGTGGCTGGCGTCGATCAAGTGTTAAGACTTGGCGGCAGGTTGCGGTGTCGGCTCCGCGGTCGGGCCCGAGGAACCTGTGTCGCGCGACGGCTTGTTCGCAGCCGGCGTCGGTTTCGGTGGACGTGGAGGCAAGCCGGCCATGATGTCGTTGATCTGCTCGGCATCGATGGTCTCCCATTCGAGCAGCGCTGCCGTCATGGCTTCGACCTTGTCGCGGTTCTCTTCCAGCAGCTTGCGGGCGACCGCGTACTGCTCGTCGAGGATGCGACGCACTTCGGCATCGACCTTTTGCTGCGTGGCCTCGGACACGGTACGGGAGGACATGCGACCGAAGAAGGAATCCTGATCGTTATCGACATACACCATGGTACCCAGCGTGTCGGACATACCGAAACGGGTCACCATGTCGCGTGCCAGTTTGGTCGCGCGCTCGAAGTCGTTCGAAGCGCCGGTCGACATTTGGTGCATGAACAATTCCTCAGCGATACGGCCGCCGAACAGGATGGAGATATCCTCCAGCATCTTGTCCTTGTAGTTGCTGATGCGATCGTGCTCCGGCAGCTGCCAGGTCAGGCCTAATGCCCAGCCGCGCGGCATGATGGTGACCTTGTGCACCGGATCCGCCTTGGGCAACAGCTTGGCGACGACGGCGTGACCGGATTCGTGGTAAGCGGTATTGCGGCGTTCTTCCTCGCGCATGACCATGGACTTGCGTTCCGGGCCCATAAAGATCTTGTCCTTGGCGTCCTCGAAGTCCGACATGTCG
>CABHOJ010000081.1 GCA_902168195.1 uncultured Methylotenera sp. | reverse complement strand
AGCAGAAGACGGCATACGAGATCATGCCTAGTCTCGTGGGCTCGGAGATGTGTATAAGAGACAGGTCGTCCGACACGCCCTGGCGCAACAAGTGGTACCCGCGTGGGGCCGCATAACATTCCATATGGCGGCAAATCGCCAGGATCTCCGGCGCGCTCAGCGATTCGAAGAGATCGATCTGATGCACGATCTCCATGATCTCGTCGATATAGAGATCGGCGCGGCCCAGGGCCTCGACTTCGCTGTAAGGGGTGATCAATGTCTGCTTCATATCAGTAGATGCCTTCGCTGCCTTATCTATGAGTGGGTCCTAAAGGATGATCGCTTGGCTGTCTGTACGGCGGTCAGCCCTTTGAACGTTTGTTGCATCCTAGTGATTCCGATACCTATCTCACAATAGGCCGAACGGACTAGGCTCCGAATCCAGTAGCCACGGCCATTCTCAGGCGATTGGCAGTCTTTTTCCATGGCCCGTTCGGACCATGCTTTCAGGGCAGATTCACGGCACGTCTGTTTGCAGAGACACAAAAAAGCATTACGGATCATCGATTTAACACAATGGAAATAATTGGTGTCGCTTTTCACCGACACTTCAACCATAGGCCGTTCAGGCCAATTTTGCCGTTTTCTTATATAAATCAATTGGTTAAAAAGTTGGCACAGCAATTGCGGTAGGTAGGGCGCTAAAGGCGTGAATCGACATCAATCGATGCAACGCCATCACGACACCCCGGTAACGGATGGTGCAAAAAAGAAACTTCAAGCGGTATGGGCTGAGGAGATGCCAGGCAACAACGGCAAGCCCGATTCAATACTAATCAATAACCACTACTGTGAAGATACTGACTATGCCACTACATACTGAACTAGACGAAGTACAGAAGACGCAATTCTTCGGCATGATCCAAGAGTCGTTGCGAGTGCGCACCCATTTCGAGTTCATGCTCTGGTCGCAAGGCAACGTGCAGGAGTTCCTGCCCCACGACATCATGATCGCCGCCTGGGGGGATTTCTCCCTCGGCCTGATCTCCTTCGATATCGTGTCGCCACTGCCGAACATCCGCACGACCCAGGTCCAGCACGCCAAGCTCGTCCCGTTATTGAAGCGACTCTTCAATTACTGGAACGAGCACAACGGCGCGCCTGTGAGCATGCGTATGAAGCATGGCATGTTCGCCGAGAACCAGTTCGGCTTCGACCAGCTAGGCAACGATTTTGCCAAGATGAATTCCGGCATGATCCACGCCATCAAGGACAGCCGCGGTCGTCATGACTGCCTGTACATCCTGTTGAGCACTTCCGAGGACATGTCGACGTCTTCCCGCAGCATGCTGGAAGCCCTGCTGCCCTATGTGGATTGCACGCTGCGCCAGATCGAGCCGATTGCGGTCGAGGTCCCCAAGCCAGCCGTGACCCATATGGAAGAGACTTTCGGTGCGCTATCGACGCGTGAACACGAGATCATGGATTGGGTGAAACACGGCAAGACCAATTATGAGATCGGCATGATCCTCGATATCAGCGCGTTCACGGTCAAGAACCACCTCCAGCGTATCTTCAAGAAGCTGGACGTGATGAACCGTGCGCAAGCCGTCGCCAAACTCAGCATGATGCCCGAACAAAATGCCTCGGTATAAATCCGCTCCCATCAAGCGCAAGGGGCTGAGCGTCGCTATCGCCCGCGACAACCTGCTGTACACGACGGAAGCCCTGCTCGACCCATTGGTGATCGTCTTCACCCTGTGGGCCGTGGCTTTCCTCAAGAACGGCGGGCTCGAGCCGCATTACCTGATCCTGTCGCTGATCCTGTTCTCGCTGACCTTCCCCAGCGCGTCCAAGATCAACCTGACGAGCTTCGAGGTCGTGAGCACGGTGATGATCAACTGGGTCATCATCGCCGGATTGTTGGTTCTGTTCGGTACCGCAACGGATTACATCACCCTGTTCAACACCGAGGCCATCATCACCTGGGCCTGGTTGACGCCGCTCTGCGTACTGACGGCAGACTTTGCCCTGCGTGCGGTGGCACCGCTGATGATCAAGCTGCAAGGCCCGGTGAAACGGACCATCATCGTCGGCATGAACGAACAAGGGCTATCGCTGGCGGACCGTCTCGCGGACAACAACTACATCGCGGCGGAGCTCTTGGGCTTCTTCGACGATGGCCCCAAGACCGCCTATCCCAGCAATGATTACCCGATGCTGGGCCGACTTAACGATATCTCGACCTACGTCAAAGAGCATCGCGTCAACATCATCTATCTGGCCTTGCCTTCCAGCAGTCAGGACGAGATCGTGCGCCTGCTCGACGAACTGAAGGACACGACGGCGTCGATCTATTTCGTGCCCGACATCTTCCAGGCCGACCTGATCCAGGCACGTGTCGGCCAGATCGAGGATATCCCGGTGGTGGCCGTCTGCGAGACGCCGTTCACCGGCTTCAACGGCCTCATCAAGCGCACGGCGGATATCCTGTTCGCGCTCCTGATCCTGATCCTGATCTCGCCTATCCTGCTCATCATCGCGCTCGGCGTGAAACTGACCTCGCCCGGTCCGGTGATTTTCAAGCAGCGCCGTTACGGTTTGTACGGCGAGGAGATCCTGGTCTACAAGTTCCGCTCGATGACGGTGTGCGAGGATGGCGGCAAGGTCACGCAAGCGACCAAGAACGACCAGCGCATCACGCCGTTCGGCGCCTTCCTGCGCAAGACCTCGCTCGACGAGTTGCCGCAGTTCATCAACGTGCTGCAGGGCCGCATGAGTATCGTCGGACCACGCCCGCATGCCGTGGCGCACAACGAGATGTACCGCAAGCTGATCAAGGGCTACATGGTGCGCCATAAAGTGAAACCCGGCATCACCGGCTGGGCGCAGGTCAACGGCTTGCGCGGCGAGACCGAGACGCTGGACAAGATGAAGGCGCGGATCGATTACGACATCGACTACCTGCGCAACTGGAGTCCCAAGCTCGATATCTATATCATTTTGAAAACTGTCATGGTCGTACTCAAGGGTCAGAATAGTGCCTATTAACACCAACCTTCTTCGCATCCTCACCGGGTCCATGCTCGTCTTCCTGGTGGCCGCCATCTTCATCGGTGGCGAGGCCCCAGGGGCCGGCAAGCTGTTCCCGCCGCCCTGGGACAAGATCGTGCATTTCATGACCTATGGCGCGATCGGCTTCTTCGCCGGCATGGCCTTCCCGACCAGGCCGCTGAAGTTCATCCTGCTCATGGTGGTGATGCTGGGCGCCGCGGATGAGATACATCAGATCTTCATCGAAGGCCGCGAACCGGGTTTCGATGACTTGTTCGCCGATTTCCTCGGCGGCCTGTGTGCCCTGCCTTTCGTTTACCAGTTCCGCAAATGGATCTATCGGATGTGATGGATTGGATGGCATCTACGTACGACAAAAAAGCCCGCAATTGCGGGCTTTTTTGTTGGACTTCTCAAATAGGCCAGGCCTGAGCTAGATGAAGATCGCTCCCAGGCCAAGACCGATGACGATCGCCGCCATGCCTGGCAGGCAATGGCGCGCCAGCTCCTTGCTGCCGATGGAACGGATCAGGCCGAACTTGAATACCATGTTGGACACCATGGCGATAGTGATGGCGATCACCGCCTGGGCTGCCTCGATCTGCCCGAGGTTATGCAGGCGCAGGCTGGACAAGGTGATGGCATCCATATCCGTCAGGCCGGAGACCACCGCCACGGCATAGAGCCCCTTGCTACCGGCATAGTCTGCGAGGAAAGCGCTGAGAAAGAGCACGATCGCATAGATCAGGCCGATCAATAATGAGGCGCGCAGCTCGGCGGGATTCTTCATCTCGGGCATGGGCGCGTCGTCCTTGTCTTTCAACTGGCGCCAGGTGCGGAACACCATCACCAGGCCCAGCACCAGCCCGCCCGCCAGCACCGGCAATATCTGCATGAAGGTCTTGGGCGCGATGGTGGCGCAGATGACGGCGATGCGCACAAGCACCACCAGGTTGGCGAGCAGGATGACCTGCACCGTGAGGTCGAGCAGCCCTTTCTGGCCCTTGCTGTGGCGGGCATACATGAGTGTGGTGGCGGTACTCGACACCAGCCCGCCCATCACCCCCATCAGTGGCGCGCCATATTTCGTGCCGACCAGACGCAGGGCGACATAGCCGGCGAGGCTGATGCCCGACAGCAGCACCACCATGAGCCAGATGTTCTGCGGATTCAATACCTCGTAAGGCCCATAGCCCTGATCCGGCAGGATGGGCAGGATGATGAAACTCAGCACACCGAACTGCAGGATGGACAGCATGTCGCGTCGTTCCATCTGCTTGCTGAAGCCCTGTAGTTCCGGTTTGAAATACAGCAGCATGGTAGTGACGATGGCCAGCATGATGACCACCGCTCCCTCGCCGTGGCCGACCATGGCGCCATAGACGAAGCTCAGCAGCAGGGCGACCTGGGTCGTGGTGCCACGGTCATCGCCATTGCCGCTCTCGCCGACATAGGCGGCGATGATGAGCGCCGCCACCGACAACAGACCAGCCGCCAGTATCCAGCCGGATTCCACCTTGGCTGCCAGGATGGCGAGCAAGGTGCCGAACAGGGCTGCCAGCGCAAAGGTCCGCAGGCCGGCTTTCGCCGTCGGATTACGCTCACGCTCCAGTCCGATCAGGAGCCCGATACCAAGGCTCATGAGGCAAGCTTTGAGGGTCTCCAGGCCGTCTGCCGGGAATTCGATCATGTGGGGTCTCCTCTTGTGTCTTTTTATCTCATTCTAAGCGGATTTCCGACGATCTGGCAGAGATCGCCCAGATGCGGCCGCAAACACGGGGCTGTTTGATGCAAATCAAATCAGGCGTCTGCAGTCACTCATAGAATCCTCTCAACGACTTTCAACCACCATCAGCACCCGAGAGGAACATCCATGAAAAAAACCTTAATCGCCATGATGCTCGCCTCCGCATTCACGCCCACCATGGCGGCAGCGGAAGCCGGCGACTGGGTCGTCCGTGCACGTGCTGTCAGCGTGTCCCCTAACGAGAGCAGCGATCTCGGCAAGACCGTGAACCGGAACGTTGCACCCGGTGCCATGAGCCCCGGTGCCGAGCTGGCGGTGGACAGCAATGTCATCCCCGAACTCGACATCTCCTACTACTTCACCAAGCACATCGCCGCCGAACTGATCCTGGCCACCGGCACCCGCCATGACGTCAGCATCAAGGGCGACGCCAATGCCGTGGTCGGCAACCAGAACCTCGGCAGCGTCGATGCCCTGCCGCCGACGCTGTTGCTGCAATGGCACTTCAATCCCGACCAGACCTTCGATCCGTATGTCGGCGCCGGGATCAACTACACCCGCATGCTCGACCGCAACTTGCAGCTGGAGAGCGGCGCACTGGCCGGCACCAAGATCAAGGTCGATTCCGACAGCTGGGGCTATGCCCTGCAAGCTGGCCTGGATATCAACCTGAAGGACGGCTGGCTGATCAACGCCGACGTCAAGTACATCAACATCGAGACCGATGTGAAGCTGAAGGTCGCCGGCTGGACCAAGATCGACGAGCTGGATATCAACCCCTGGGTATTCGGGATCGGCATCGGCAAGAAGTTCTAACGCGTTTCTCCAGGTCGGTCGTCCACAGCGCCGATCTCCTCCCTGGCCCCTGTAGCGATGCGGGGGCTTTTTTATTGCCTGATTGTTCGCATGGCTTGACATCATTTCTATATTTATGGAAATATAGAAATATGGACACACAAGCTGCCGTAAAACTCTTGGCCTCCATCGCGCAGGAAGCGCGATTGGAGATCTTCAGGTTACTGGTGCAGGCCGGCCCCAACGGTCTGCCAGCCGGGGCTATCGCCGACACACTGGCCATCCCTGCAAGCACCCTGTCCTTTCACCTGAAGGAACTCGTGCACGCCGGCCTCGCGAATCAGCAACCGCAAGGCAGGTTCATCTATTACGCAGCGAATTACCAAGCCATGAACGGCCTGATGGCCTTTCTTACCGAGAATTGCTGCCAAGGGCAAGCCTGCACGCCCGACACCGCTTGTTGCAACGAAAAGGAACCCTCATGAAGCGCATGCATCTGCATATCTCGGTCGACGATCTCGCCCAAAGCATCGATTTCTACAGCGCCCTGTTCGGCAATGCCCCGACCGTACAGAAGACGGATTACGCGAAATGGATGCTGGATGACCCTTCGGTCAACTTTGCCATCAGTCAGCGCGGCATGAAAGCCGGTCTTGACCATGTGGGCATCCAGGTGGAAAGCGAGCAAGAACTGCAGGAACTGAAACATCGGCTGGAACAGGCCGACCTCTCACTGCTTTCACAGACCGGCACGACTTGCTGCTACGCCAAGTCCGACAAGCACTGGGTGCAGGACCCTTCCGGTATCGCCTGGGAGACGTATCGCACGCTGGATAGTGCGCCAACGTTCAACGATCAACAACCGGAAGTAGCGTCTACCGCTTGCTGCACACCGGCTGCAGAAACGGTACGCTTCATGGCACGGAAATAGGACGACCATGCCGCAAGAGAAGACTGTGTTGATCCTATGCACCGGCAATTCATGCCGTTCGCAGATGGCGGAAGTCCTGCTCAACCATGCGCTGGCTGGCAGCGTGAAGGCGATCTCGGCCGGCACCAGGCCGCAACCGCAGGTCGCCATGGGTGCCATCGAAGCGCTGAAGCTTGGCGGCCTGCCGACGGATGGCCTATATCCCAAGGATATCGATGCTGTGATGGATCATCCGATCGACCTCGTCGTGACGGTATGCGACAACGCCAAGGAGGCCTGCCCGGTCTTCCCGCGACCGATACCGACGATCCACCTGCCGTTCCATGATCCCCACGGGGAACCACTGGAAAGTTTCATCCTTGTGCGCGACGATATTCAACGCAGGCTCATCCCCGCAGTTCGTGCGGCATTAGGCGTTTGAGATGACTCTGTTCGAGCGATACCTGTCCCTGTGGGTAGGCATATGCATCCTGCTCGGCATCCTGCTTGGGCAGATGGTGCCGGACCTGATCCAGCATCTGGGCAAGATGGAATGGGCAGGCGTCAACCTGCCGGTCGGCTTTCTGATCTGGGTGATGATCGTGCCCATGCTGGTCAGGGTAGACCTTCGTGCGTTGCACGAGTTACGCCTGCATGCGCGCGGCATCGGCGTCACGCTATTCATCAACTGGCTGGTCAAACCCTTCAGCATGGCCTTGCTGGCCTGGCTTTTCCTGCGCGTGCTGTTCGCTCCCATGTTGCCGGCGGCGCAGATCGACAGTTATATCGCCGGGCTCATCCTGCTGGCAGCCGCGCCTTGCACGGCCATGGTGTTCGTCTGGAGCCGCTTGTCGAATGGCGACCCGCTATTCACGCTATCTCAGGTCGCGCTCAATGACCTCATCATGATCTTCGCCTTCGCGCCCATCGTCGCCTTGCTGCTGGGGATCTCGGCCATCACCATCCCCTGGTCCACACTCGTGACGTCGGTCGTCTTGTATATCGTCGTACCTTTTTTGATCGCCCAGTTCTGGCGCCGGCATCTACTCGGAAAAGGGGGTGCGCATTACGAGCAGACGCTGGCAAGAACCGGCCCCTGGTCCATCTCTGCCCTCCTGCTGACTCTGGTGCTGCTGTTCGGATTTCAGGGGCAGGCCATCCTCGATCAACCACTGATCATCCTGTTGCTGGCTGTGCCCATCCTGATCCAGGTGACATTCAACGCCTCCCTGGCCTATTGGCTGAACCGAGTCGTGGGTGAAAAGCACAGTATCGCTTGCCCCTCGGCGCTGATCGGCGCGAGCAATTTCTTCGAACTGGCTGTGGCGACGGCCATCAGCCTGTTCGGCTTCGAATCGGGCGCGGCGCTGGCTACCGTGGTCGGTGTACTGATCGAAGTGCCGCTGATGCTGGTCGTGGTACATGCAGTCAACCGATCCAAAGGCTGGTACGACCATAAGTCCTAGATGATGCGCGAGAACCGCGCGTTTGCTGTCAATCTTCAGGTAGCGGTCTACCAGCATGGCGATGGCACGTACGAAGAACCAGCACGACCCATCGCTATTCATGAAGATTCGAAAGCAGTATGCTTGGATGAAGATTCACTCCCAGCCAGAGATATGACGCCAGAAGCCATCAAGATCGCTTGTTCCAACTGTAATCTGCGCGAGCTGTGCATGCCTGTCGGCTTCAATCCTGGCGACCTGCAACGGCTGGACGAGGTGGTCGCCACCCGCCGTCGCGTCAAGCAGGGCGAGCACCTGTTCAGCAACGGCGAGGAATTCACTTCGCTTTACGCCATCCGCACCGGTTTCTTCAAGACCTCAGTCTCTAGCGAGGATGGTCGCGAGCAGGTCACCGGCTTCCAGATGGCGGGCGAGATCATCGGGCTCGACGGCATCGTCAGCGACCGCCACAGCTGCAACGCCATCGCGCTGGAAGACGCCGAAGTCTGCGTGATGCCGTTCGCCAACGTCGAAGAGCTGTCGCGCGAGTTTCCCGTGCTGCAGCGTCATGTGCACAAGATCATGAGCCGCGAGATCGTGCGCGAGAACGGCGTCATGATGTTGCTCGGCAACATGCGTGCCGAAGAGCGACTGGCGGCCTTCCTTCTGAACCTGGTGCAACGCCTGCATGCCCGCGGTTTCTCGCAATCGGAGATGGTGCTGCGCATGACGCGTGAGGAGATCGGCAGTTATCTCGGCCTCAAGCTCGAGACCGTCAGCCGCGCGTTCTCGCGTTTCTCCGAGGACGGCATCATCGAGGTCAAGCAACGCTACGTGCGTATCCTCGACCCCGATGCCCTGAAGAAAGTCTTCAACCCCGACACCTGTTTCTAGGGGGTTCCCAACACGCTCAAGGTTTACTTGGCACCACCCCGGTCGCGGCGTGGTTGCGGGCTTTCATCGCCGGCGCCAGGGCATTCGCCTCGGCATCCAGCCGCTGGTTGATCTCGATCCCCTTACGGTAGTAATCGTCGATCACCGGATCAGGGTCGCTCGCGGCCAGTACCACAGTGACGGCACCGGCCGCGATCACCGCAGACGGCCCCGCCAGCAACAGCCAGACATAGCCATAAGCCCACCATGGCCTGTCGTCCAGGCGTTCTGTATCGTTCATTAGTTCGTTCATTCGATCGTCCATCTCTTATACCTCCCTCGTTCAGCGCGCTTCTATCAACGCGACATCAAAAACACCGATCGTTCCTGCACCAGCTCACCCGTATGCAGGTTGTTGATCTCGAACATCACCGGATGGGATCCCGGCGCGATCGAGCCGTCCGGGATACGCAAACGCAAAGATACCCAGCGCGACGCAGCCCCTTCGACCCGGATGGCCCCCTCCACATCGCCAGCATCAGTCATCAGTTGCAGGCCAGCCAGGCCGGTAGCGTGCAAGCGATAGGCTTGCGGCTGTTCGCTGGCGTTCATGATCTGCAGGCGGTAGACGTTCTCCACCTGCCCGCCTTCGACCAGGCGGCTCATGATGGCGCGATCACGGATGACATCGACACGGAACGAGTCCCGCAACCACAGGCTGGTCAGCAGGCTCAACCCCAGCAGCAACAGGATGCCGTTATAGATCAGCACGCGCGGCCGCAGGATGCGCTTTAGCATCTGGTTTCGGCTCCAGCCGTGGGTGATGCCGTTCTGCGTGGAATAGCGGATGAGACCCTTGGCGTAGCCCATCTTGTCCATCACGCTGTCGCAGACATCGGCACAGGCCCCGCAACCGATGCATTCGTATTGCAGGCCCTCGCGGATATCGATGCCGGTCGGGCAGACCTGCACGCAGAGGCTGCAATCGACACACGAGCCCAGCCCAAGACTCGCCTCATCGGTCTTGCGCGAGCGGCTGCCGCGCGGCTCGCCGCGCTGCTCGTCATAGGTCACGATCATGGTGTCGGCATCGAACATGGCGCTCTGGAAGCGCGCATAGGGGCACATGTACTTGCAAACCTGTTCGCGCATGAAGCCGGCGTTGCCGTAAGTGACGAAGCCATAGAACAGGATCCAGAAAGTCTCCCAGGGCCCAAGACTGAAAGCCGTGACAGCGCCGGCCAGCTCGCGGATGGGCGTGAAGTAGCCGACGAAGGTGAAGCCCTGTCTCTTATA
>CABHOJ010000080.1 GCA_902168195.1 uncultured Methylotenera sp. | reverse complement strand
GAAGGTCTACCACGACTTGCTGCGCCACGTACTGGAACACGGCCACAAGAAGGAAGACCGCACGGGGACCGGCACCTATTCGGTCTTCGGTTACCAGATGCGTTTCGACCTGGCCGAAGGCTTCCCGCTGCTGACCACCAAGAAGGTCCATCTCAAATCCATCATTCACGAGCTGTTGTGGTTCCTGCAGGGCAGCACCAACATCGCCTACCTCAAGGAACACGGCGTGACCATCTGGGACGAGTGGGCCGACGAGAACGGCAACCTGGGTCCGGTCTACGGCTATCAGTGGCGTAACTGGCCAAAGCCTGACGGCAGCCAGATCGACCAGATCACGCAGGTAGTCGAGAGCATCAAGAAGAATCCGGATTCCCGCCGGCTCATCGTCTCCGCCTGGAACGTGGCGGATGTCGACAAGATGAAACTGCCGCCATGCCATGCCTTCTTCCAGTTCTACGTGGCCGACGGCAAACTCTCCTGCCAGCTCTACCAGCGCAGTGCCGATATCTTCCTCGGTGTGCCGTTCAATATCGCGTCCTATGCCTTGCTGACCATGATGGTGGCGCAGGTGTGTGGGTTGAAACTCGGCGATTTCGTGCACACGCTGGGCGATGCCCATATCTACCTCAACCATCTGGATCAGGTGAACGAACAGCTTTCGCGCGAACCGCGTTCGCTGCCGACCATGCGCATCAATCCGGACGTGGAGGATATCTTCGGCTTCAAATTCGAGGATTTCACGCTCGAGAATTACGACCCGCACCCGCCGATCAAGGCGCCAGTCGCCGTCTAGAAACACCCCTGTGAATACGGTGCGTTAAATTGTGATGCAAGGCTTGGCTAAGCCGTTGCAGCGCTGTTTTCCTGTGCTATAGTGCCCCTACAACAAGAAATTCATAATAAATATAAGTCGTTGGGGAGAAGTCATCATCAGACGTTCTGTACTGTCTGCTGGTACCGTGGGGCTTGTCGCATTCCTTTCGTTCCTGAGCTTGATCTACAGTGCGGTCGCGCGCGCTGAAAGCACCAAGACATCCGAATTACTTGAAATGCCTCTGGACAGTCTGCTGGGACTCGAAGTCGTCAGCGCGTCCACCTATGCGCAGCCGCTACAGCATGCGCCATCTTCCTCCGTCATCGTCACTTCGCAGGATATCCGCACCTACGGCTATCGCACGCTAGCCGATGTGCTGGCCAGCATGCCCGGCCTCTATATCAGCAACGACCGCAGCTGGGAGTATGTCGGCGTCCGCGGCTTCTCGCGTCCCGGCGATTACAACTCCCGCGTGTTGCTGATGGTCGACGGCATGCGCACCAACGACAACATCTACAACCAGGCCTACATCGGCAACGATTTCCTGGTGGACCTCGACCTGGTCGAGCGGGTCGAATTCTCGCCTGGGCCAGGCGCATCGATCTATGGCGACAACGCCTTCCTCGGGGTGATCAACGTCGTCACCAAGAAAGCGCGCGACATGAAAGGCGTCGCCACCACGGCGGAGCTGAGCCGCTATCGCGGCTACAAGGGCAGCGTGCGCTATGGCGGCGAGTTCGATAATGGTGCCGAACTCATCCTGTCGGCGACCGCGTCGGATACGGCAGGCCGGGATTGGCGTTACCCCGAGTTCACGGGCAAGGCGCGCGATATGGATGGCGAGGACTTCAGCAAGGTGTTCGCCAAGTTCTCGTTCGAGGGGTTGACGCTGGAAGTTGGCCGCATGCGCCGCGACAAGAACAACCCGACCGCGCCGTTCGGCACCAATTTCAATGACCCGCGTTACGAGACCCGCGATACGCATACCTTCGCCAGCGCGACCTTTGAGCACGCACTCTCGGACACCTTGCAGATGCGCCTGCACGCCAACCACGGGCGTTTCGATTATGAAGGGCATTACCCGTCGACCCTGATGAATATCGACCGCACGCACGGGGTGCGTAACATCATCGAAGGGCGTTTGACCAGCACTGCTTTTGAAGGCCACAAGATCGTCAGCGGTATCGAATACATCCGCGACGCGCGGCTCGATATGGTCAACTTCGACGTGGCACCTGCGCAGATCCTGCTGCGCGAAAGACGCGACGCGGACAAGTTCGGCATCTACCTGCAGGACGAGATCCGCCTGCACCAGAAATGGCTGCTCAATGCGGGCCTGCGCTACGATCATTACGACAGTTTCGGCGGCACGGTGAACCCGCGACTGGCGCTGATCCACCAGGCCACCCCTAGTGATACCTTCAAGCTGATCTACGGCCGTGCGTTCCGCGCGCCGAATGCCTATGAACAGTTCTACGGCAGTACCACCATGGGCGCCATGCAGAAGGGCAACCCCAACCTGCAACCCGAGATCATGCAGAGCTACGAAGCGACCTGGGATACTGCGCTGAACAGCCAGTGGCGCGCCAAAGCTGGTGTGTTCCACTACCGCATCAAGGACACCATCGGCCAGGAACTCGATCCGGTGGATAACCTCTGGGTGTTCCGCAACCTCGGCCGCGTGCGCACCAACGGCGCAGAGATCGGGCTCGAAGGGCTATGGTTGAACGGCATACGCCTCAAGTCCAGCGTCACCTATCAGGACGCCCGCGAGACCGAGACCGACGATTGGCTGGTCAACTCGCCACGACTGCTGGCCAAGCTTGGGCTTTCCGGCCGTATCCACGGCGAATGGCTGGCCGGTGCGGAAGTCCAGCATATCGGGGCGCGCCGCACCATGGCGAGCGAGACGGGGAGCGCCACACTGGCCAATCTCACGGTGAGCCATCGCGACCTGTTGCCTGGCCTCGACCTCTCGGTGGGTCTCTACAACCTGTTCGACAAGCGTTATGCGGCGCCCTCGGATCTGGTGAACCTGCAGGATGCCTTGCGCCAGGATGGCCGCATGTTCCGCATCAAGCTGGACTACAGGTTCTAGCACATGCGCAATCCTATGAAAGCGCTACTGCTCGCCGTGCTGCTCTGGGTCTCGTCACCCGTGTCCGCGGCGCCGATCCAGGAGTACGAACTGAAGACGGCCTTCCTTTATAACTTCGCCCTGTTCACGCAGTGGCCGAACGAGACCGTCACAGATGGCAGCCCCTACATCACCGTATGCACCATCGGCCAGGACCCGTTCGGGCCTGTGCTGGAACAACTGCAAGGCAGGAAGATCCGCGAGAAAAGGCTGGTCCTCAGGCGCGAGATCAGCCTCGATCAGGTGCGCGATTGCCATCTGCTATACATCAGTGCCAACGAACCGGAAAATTTGGCTAGAATACGGGAACAGTTGCAAGACGCCAGCGTGTTGACTGTCAGCGATTTGAACCCAGCTTCTACTGAAAGAACCATCGTCAATATGAGCATCGATAATAAACGTCTGGTATTTGATATCGACATGATGGCTGTGAAACAGGCCAGACTCGTCATGAGTTCCAAGCTGTTGCGTCTTGCACGGCGCGTCTACTAAGTCCCGATGACCGCCAGCAACTCGCCCCAGGGGGCTGCGCCAGCGCTCAGCAAGCTGCATATCCTGGCGCTCGGCTTCGCGCTGCTGATGGCCAGCGTCTGCCTGATCCTGGTCGAGTACGCTTCCTTGCGCAGCAGCCTCGCCGCCGGTGTCGAAGTACAGATGCGCATCGTGGCGGGCAACAGCGTCGGCGCCCTCATGTTCAAGGATAACGCCGCCGCGGACGAGATCCTGTCCAGCCTGTCCGCCTCGTCGGACATCGACGCCGCAGCCCTCTACGACATCGGTGACGCCCGATTCGCCGAATACACCCGGGTGCAAGCCCTGCCAGAGTTCCAGACCCCGCAGACTGCCGACGATCCCAGGCACAGGTCAGGATTACGCCATACCGAGTTCTGGCAGCCGGTGGCCTATGCCGGCAATCGCATCGGCATGTTGTACGTTCGTGCCAACCTGACCAAACTCTACCGCCAGCTCGCCTGGTACATCGCGACCACCAGCATGGTCATGCTGATGACGTTGTTCGCCGCCGCCATCCTGCTCGGGCGCCTGCAGCGGGCGGTCGTCCATGCCGAGGAGCGTGTCGGCTATCTGGTGAATTACGATACGGTGACGCACCTGCCCAACCGCTATGCCTTCAACCAGCGTTTCCAGTCGCTGCTGGACGAGGCCAAGGCGACGCAGAGCCGGCTGGCGCTGCTGGTGCTCGACCTCGACGACTTCAAACTGATCAACGATACGCTCGGCCATCATGTCGGCGACAGTTTGCTGCGCGTAGTCGCGCAACGGCTGATGTCGGTGGTGCGGCATGAGGATGTCATCTACCGCGTCGGCGGAGACGAGTTCGCCATGATCCTCAGCCATGCAGAGGATGTCGAGCGTGTCGAAGTCATTGCACAAAAATTCATCCATGCCCTCACCGAACCGCTCGTGGTGGACGAGCGCAACTTCTATATCGGCGTCAGCATCGGCGCCAGCATCTTCCCGGATGACGGCAACGATGTGGCCCACCTGCTGCGGGACGCCGATGCCGCGATGTACCACGCCAAGAGCCGCGGCAAGAACAATTTCCAGATGTTCTCCGAGGAGATGCATCACAAGAGCTCGACGCGACTCAACCTGGAGAGCGAACTCCGCATCGCCATGGAACAGCAGCAGTTCGAGCTGCATTACCAGCCGCAGGTCGATCTCATCAGCCGCAAGCTGGTCGGTGCCGAGGCCCTGATCCGCTGGCGGCATCCCACACGTGGCCTGCTGTATCCCAATGACTTCATCCCGATCGCGGAAGAGACCGGCCTCATCGGCAGCATCGGCAACTGGGTGCTACGCACAGCCTGCCAGCAGGCGAAATCCTGGCAGGAGCAGCGTTTCAGGCCGATACGCGTGAGCGTCAACCTGTCCGGT
The DNA here is from genome assembly GCA_902168195.1 of uncultured Methylotenera sp. GTDB lineage: Bacteria > Pseudomonadota > Gammaproteobacteria > Burkholderiales > Methylophilaceae > CABHOJ01. The sequence goes on along the minus strand of CABHOJ010000080.1, from coordinate 2,219 downwards.
CGCCAGTTCCGTGAAGACACCCTGGTCGAGTCCATCACCACCATCCTGCACGAGACCGAGATGAATCCCGACATGCTCGAACTGGAGATTACCGAGAGCGTGCTGATGGATAATGCCGAGACCACGGTGGCCCGCCTGAAAGAATTACGCGCCATGGGGATGCACCTTGCCATCGACGATTTCGGCACCGGCTATTCTTCCATGGCTTATCTCAAGCGTTTCCCGGTCGAACGGCTGAAGATCGACCGCAGCTTTATCCGCGATATCCCGCAGGATTCGGATGATGTGGCGATCACCGTCGCCACCATCCAGATGGCGCACAGTCTGAAGCTCGAAGTAGTCGCGGAGGGTATCGAGACCCTGGCCCAGACCGAGTTCCTCTGCGACCAGCGTTGCGATGTCGGGCAGGGCTTCCTGTTCAGCCAGTCGCTGGATCAGCAACAGATGACGGACCTGCTGCGCTCCGGCAAGACACTCTGATCTAGATTTAGCATCGCTGGCATCACCCTTGCTAGGGTTGGATATCCCAACCCAAACGTTCGCAAGGAGTCCGTATGAAATTCACCCACGCAAGTCTCGCTTTGGCCATCATGGCCGTCACCTATCCGGCGCACGCCGATCAACATACATTCCCCAAGACCAAGGTCAGCATCGAGAAGTGCGTGCAGGCGGCGCTCAAGGTCAAGCCGGGCATGATCGTCAAGTCCGAACTCAAGATGGAGAAACAGGTGCCGATGTACGAATTCGACATCGAATCCGCCGACGGCAAGGCCTGGGACGTCGAATGCAATGCCATGACCGGCAAGATCGTGGAGATCGAGGAAGAGGTCGCCAGCGCAGAGGATGCACAGTTCAAGGCCAAGGCTAAAGTGAGCGAAGCCGATGCGCGCAAGACCGCGCTGGAAGCATATCCGGGCGAGATCATGGAAGTCGAGTATGAGATCGAGCCGGATGGCGCCGCGAGCTACGAGTTCGATATCAAGACCAAGGACGGCAAGGAGATGAAGGTCGAAGTGGATGCTACCAGCGGCAAGATCGTCGAAGCCAACAGCGAGATCTACCAGATCGGCAAGGAGTGATGTAGCAAGTTAAGCCCAACTGGGCAGGTAACATACAGGCTACTGACAGCCACCACTTGGTGGCTGTCAGTAGCCTATTGCCCACCAAAACCCTCAAATCGGGAATTTTACTGATTCCCGATCCCGCGCAAATCCCTACAATCCGTTCCCAATCTCCTCATCCATGCGTCTGGCCTTTTTGCAATGAGTCTCAAATTACTGCTCAACCTGATGATCACGGCGCTGATGGCGCTGATGCTGCTTGGCGGCACGCTGATGACCATCCACAACGCGCATGACGACATCCGTGCGGAAGTCGAATCGACGGCGGCCATCGCCATGCACCTGATCGACAAGGAGCTGCTGTACCTGGCAGACCAGCAACCGCGCACCGCCACCCCGTTCGGCTTGCGCAACCTAGGCAACGTGCGTCACCTGCGCGTCGAATATTTCGACAAGACCGGGCAACTGCGCGACAGCAACCAGCTGAAGGCGCCGCCGCCGGTCATCCACCCGCCCCCTGGCTGGTTCATCGAGATGATGGGGCTGTTCACCAAGGACATCGTATCCAAACGCCGGCCGGTGTTCGTGGATGGCAATGAGGTCGGTGAGATCGTCATCACCGCCGATACCTCTTACGAGATCACCGAAGTCTGGAAGGCTACTTTGGGCTTGCTGGCGCTGGCTGGCATGTTCTTCATCGCGGTCAACATCATGGTCTATTGGGCGGTGGACCGTGCGCTCAGACCGGTCAACCAGATCCTGGAAGCGATCAATGCGGTCGAACAGGGGCAGCTCTCTGTACGCCTGCCTGCCTTCAGGTTGCCGGAACTCGCCAAGATCGGCCGCAAGTTCAACGATATGGCACAGGCGCTGCAAAACAGCATCAGCAACAACCATCGGCTTTCGCAAAAACTCATCCACCTGCAGGAGGAGGAACGCAAGACCCTGGCGCGCGACCTGCATGACGAGATCGGCCAGAGCCTGACGGCGATCCATACCGATGCGGCGGTGATCCTCAACGCCTCGACGCGTAATGCCAACGTCAAGAACAGTGCGCAAGCCATCGTCGAGGTCTCGCGTCACGTGATGACCATGGTACGTAGCATGCTGGAACGCCTGCGTCCGGAAAGCCTCGACAAGCTGGGCCTGAAAGCGGCG
>CABHOJ010000079.1 GCA_902168195.1 uncultured Methylotenera sp. | reverse complement strand
CCAACGGATGATGCGCAACCTGGCCTTGGGCGATCATTTCTTCCGGCAGCGGCAATTCCGCGACGGCCCTTTTCAGGGCCAGCTTGGTCGCTTCATAGTTCCAATCCTGGATCTTGGCATCATCTTTGGCCTCCCAGTGGATGAAGACACCGACACAGATGAAGAGATCATTGGCTTCCTCGACCGGAATGACATCTTCCTTCACACAGTCGGCCACTGCCTGAGCCACGCCACGCTGCGCTGGTCCAAACATCTGCACAGCCTGCTTGCCGTGCTTGATATCCACTTTATTGAACATCACGGTCGCAGGCTTGGTCATCAAATTGGGAGCGAGTACCGCTAACAGGCCGTTCATGCCTTGCTTTTGATTGGTGAGGGTATTGCAGAATGCGGCTTCGGCAGGAGTACCACGAGGGCCGATCAGCAAGTCGATATGAGCGACTTCGTTGCCTTCTCCGACGAGGGCTTCGCCAACAAGCACCTTATTGATCCTGAGGGTTTTCATGATAAACACCTTTCGTATTTGCCTAGGCAAGCACGTTGAAGGGTCGATCAAGTTCGGTAGCTGCAGTCAGGTAAAACGTTCAGGAGAATTCAGACGGCTATCGATTCAATTCAAGCACTTGCCATAACCTTCTCCATACTTCTATGACCTACGCTGATAAGCCAAGTTCTAACCGTCTCATGTCGTAGGAACCATTCCTGCATAATTCCCCCTAACCTCTGCGCACGTAGGCCGATCACCGATAACGACCATCACACTTTTATGTTACTTTTTGACACTCCCAATTCCTTTGATCGATCCATGTCGCTCTCATTGACCGCTAGGCTCAAAGAAGCCAGGGCACACACATTGACATTGGCCCAGCCTTTATCCTCGGAGGATATGCAGCTACAAGCCGAGGATTTCGCCAGTCCATCCAAGTGGCATCTGGCTCATACCACATGGTTCTTCGAGGAGTTCATCCTGAAGCCGCTAGGCATGAAATCGGGTATGCAGGAAGCCTACCGGTTTCTATTCAACTCTTATTATGAAACGATAGGGGAGCGTCAACCACAGGGTAAAAGGGGCGTCATCAGTCGCCCAGGGGTGGCGGAGATACTTGCTTACCGGCATGAAGTCGATGCGCTTTTGTGGCAAGCCATGGCGAGCGGTCTAGACGACCAGTTGATGGCCTTGGCCGAGTTAGGCCTTCACCATGAACAGCAGCATCAGGAGCTGTTCATCACGGATATCCTGTTCAATCTCTATCAAAACCCTCTACACCCGCGATACCTCGAAAAGCATGACGCTGAATGGGACATAGCCGCATGTGATGTGGCCCCCGGAATGGTGGACTTTGATGGAGGGCTGGTCGAGATCGGCGCAAGCGACACCACGTTCTGTTTCGATAATGAGCAACCGCGGCATCAGGTTTTTATAGCACCGTTTCGCATGGCGAAGCGGTTGGTGACGAATGCCGAGTGGATCGCATTCATCGAGGATGGTGGATATGAAGATCCCCTCTTGTGGTTATCCGATGGCTGGAAGATCCGAACTGCCGAAAGCTGGCAGATGCCGCTCTACTGGCAACATCAAGCAGGTTACGAAACATACGGCCTGACGGGCATGAAGGCGCTCGAACCGAATGCTCCCGTGACTAACATCAGCTACTTCGAGGCAGACGCGTATGCGCGTTGGGCAGGGAAACGGTTACCTACTGAATTCGAATGGGAGATCGCAGCGAGCAGTGAACGTTCTGACAGTCCGCAGGGACAAACCACTGAGCCAGCTTTATCGCAGTTGTTCGGTAGGGCCTGGCAGTGGACAAGCAGCCCCTATATCGCCTATCCCGGCTTCAAGACCTCACCGGGCGCCGTCGGTGAATACAACGGCAAATTCATGAACGGACAATACGTATTGCGTGGGTCCTCGTTTGCAACCCCTAAAGGGCATGCGCGTGTCAGTTATCGAAATTTCTTTTATCCACACCAGCGCTGGCAATTCACCGGGCTACGTTTGGCGGAGTAAGCAATGAATAGCGTTTCCGATTTCGACCAGGTTCGCCAGGCATTTATGACGGACGTCATCACAGGCCTGCATCAAGCCCAGAAAACGATCCCTTGCAAATGGTTCTATGATGAAACGGGCTCAGCCCTGTTCGAAGATATCACCAAGACCCCGGAGTATTACCCGACCCGCGTCGAAACCGCACTCCTCGGCTCGATCACACCAGCGCTATCCGAAATCATCCCAAACCTGGGGGCCATCATCGAACCTGGCAGTGGCGCCTCGATCAAGACACGTCTGTTATTGGAAACCCAACCCAACCTGACGACCTATCTGCCCATCGACATCTCCGCCGAATTCCTCAACACGACCGCCGAACGACTGCGACTCGATTTCCCGGATATCGATATCTGGCCGATGGTCGGCGATTTCAGTACCACGTTCCTGCCAGACCAGATCGGTGCCGATATAGAAAAGCTAGTGTTCTTTCCCGGCTCCACCATCGGCAACTTCAATCCGGACGAAGCCTTGGGCTTACTCAGGAACTTCCATGCGCTGGCAGGCCAGCGAGGCTGGCTACTGATCGGCGTCGATACCACGCAGGATGCGGATCAATTGCATGCCGCCTATAACGACAAGGCTGGCATCACCGCCCGGTTCAACAAGAACCTCCTGGTCCGTGCGAATAGGGAGCTTGATGCCGACTTTGACCTTACCCAGTTCAGACATGATGCACGCTATAACCCTAGCGAAAGCAGGATAGAGATGCACTTGGTCAGCGCATGCGAACAACAGGTGACTATAGATGATGAACGCTTTGATTTCGTTGCCGGGGAAAGCATCTTCACGGAGAGCTGTCACAAGTACGCGCGGGACAGATTCCTTGCGATGGCCGCCACCTCCGGCTGGCAGCTAGAGCAGCTATGGCAGGACCCGGTCGAATCTGGCTTTACCCTCATGCTATTCAGGTCCAGATGATCTGCTCGAACGCTTAAATCAAAAAAGGGTTAGCGCATTCGCTAACCCTTTTTTGATTTGGTGGCCCTCCTCGGAGTCGAACCGAGCACCAACGGATTATGAGTCCGCTGCTCTAACCAAGCATGAGCTAGAGGGCCATAGCCCTTTAGTCGTTACCGGTTTCTAGGAAGCTGCGCAGACGCTCGCAACGCGTTGGATGACGTAGCTTACGCAAAGCCTTGGCTTCTATTTGTCGGATACGCTCACGCGTAACGTCGAACTGCTTGCCGACTTCTTCCAGCGTGTGGTCGGTGTTCATCTCGATACCGAAGCGCATGCGCAATACCTTGGCTTCACGGGCGGTCAGGGACTCCAGCACTTCCTTGGTCGCTTCACGCAGGCTGGCGTAAACCGCGGCATCGACCGGGGCCAGCGTGGTCATGTCTTCGATGAAATCGCCCAGATGCGAATCATCGTCGTCACCGATCGGTGTTTCCATGGAGATCGGTTCCTTGGAGATCTTGAGGATCTTGCGGATCTTGTCTTCCGGCATCTCCATCTTTTCAGCCAGCGTCGCAGGATCAGGCTCTAGGCCGGTCTCTTGCAGGATCTGACGGCTGATCCGGTTCATCTTGTTGATGGTTTCGATCATGTGGACCGGGATACGGATGGTACGGGCCTGGTCGGCGATCGAACGCGTGATGGCCTGACGAATCCACCAGGTTGCGTAAGTGGAGAATTTGTAACCACGACGGTATTCGAATTTATCCACTGCCTTCATCAGGCCGATATTGCCTTCCTGGATCAGGTCGAGGAATTGCAGGCCACGGTTGGTGTACTTCTTGGCGATGGAGATCACGAGACGCAGGTTGGCCTCGATCATCTCGCGCTTGGCGCGACGTGCACGGGCTTCGCCTGTGGACATCTGCTTGTTGATCTCTTTGAGTTCCTTGATCGGGATGCCGACGCGAGCTTGCAGGTCCAGTAGCCGTTGCTGTTGATCGACCACGGAATGCTTGAAACGCTCGAGACGCTCGACGTAAGGCTTGTTGACCTTGAGTTCGCCAGCGAGCCAATCGAGGTTGCCCTCATTGCCCGGGAACACCTTGATGAAGTGCTGGCGCGGCATGCCGGATTTCTCGACACAGAAGTCCATGATCTTGCGCTCATGGCCCCGGATCTCCTCGACCATGGTGCGCACCTGATCGCACAAGGCCTCGACCTGCTTGGCAGAGAACCGGAAGACCGTGAGTTCTTCCAGGATCGCCTGTTGCAGTCTCTGGTATTCCTTATCCTGCGAGCCCTTCTTTTCGAGGATCACGGTCATCTTCTGATGCGACTCGCGGATCACGGCGAAGCGCGTCAGGACTTCCGCCTTTAGCTTGGCAAGGGCTTCTGCGGAGATGGCAGCTGCTTTGGCGCCATCGGCATCGTCATCTTCCTCTTCCTCTTCCTCGTCTTCTGCAGCCTCTTCATCTGCTGCTTCGACCGGGATGGCTTCATCCATCTCAACATCGGCGTCGATCAGGCCGTCCACTAGGTCGTCGACGCTCAATTCATCCTTCTCGACCTTGTCCACCATGGCAAGCAATTCAGCGATGGTGGTAGGACAGGCGGCGATCGCCTGCACCATATGCTTGAGGCCGTCCTCGATACGCTTCGCGATCTCGATCTCGCCCTCACGGGTCAGGAGATCGACAGTACCCATCTCGCGCATGTACATACGCACAGGATCTGTGGTGCGGCCGAATTCGGAATCGACGGTCGACAGTGCTTGTTCTGCTTCTTCCACCGCGTCTTCATCCGCCACAGGTGGAGGCGCATCCGACATCAGCAAGACTTCGGCATCCGGGGCTTCTTCATAGACCTGGATACCCATGTCATTGATCATGCCGATGATGCCGTCGATCTGTTCCGAATCCTGGACGTCATCGGGCAAGTGGTCATTGATCTCGGCATAGGTCAGGTAGCCGCGCTCCTTACCAAGCACGATCAGCGACTTCAGCCGAGTGCGACGGATATCTGCATCACTGATTGCCGGCGTATCGACCTTTTCGTTCACTTTGTCGTTTTGTTGCTCATTTGCCATATTTGACCCCAAATCTTGTGCCCGCTGATGTTTGCGGAAAACCCTGCATTATACCCGAAAAACAACACTAATTTCCGACGCCTGACGCCTACGCCTGATTGCCCCGCCCCGATTTCAGCAACGCTTTTTCCTCATCGGTCAGCTCACTCAGGCTCTTTTCCTTGATCCGTTCCAGCAATAGCGCATGCCGCCGTTTCGACATCAGATCCTTTAGTTGCTTGCGCGACCCCTCAAATGCAAGTGCCACATCGAGTTTTTCATCAAATAAATGTAGTTCTCGCTGAATTTCGCGCAGCAAGCGCTCGTCCACCCTGGACTGCAATTCCTGTAACAACGCAGCCGGGTTGGATCGAGGATTCGCCAATGCCACTTGCAACGTCATTCTGACGAAATTATCCTCATCCGTATTACCGGTCACCCATTCCAGATCTTCCGCCAAGGCCAGACCAGGCTGCATCAACAGCATGATGGCGAATTGCCGTTGCAAAGACACCGTACTGCGCTGCTGCCGAGGCTGGGATTTCTGCGGCCGTCGCTCGGTGTCAGGCAAGGCGATCATGCTGCGCATCTCGTCCATCGAGACCCCCGCCAATTCGGCGATGCGCTTGCGTAGCAGCAAAGCCAACCGTGGCGCCAGTATCTGCTTGAGTATCGGCTCGGCTTCGTTGAGGAAACGCACCTTGTCTTCCTGGGACTGCAGGGGGTTATCCGCACTCAAGGTCTGCACGATGTACTGGGACAAGGGCATGGCATTCTGCATTTCCGCTTCGAAAGCCTCCTTGCCGAACGCACGTACGTAGCTATCCGGGTCATGCTCTTTCGGCAGGAACAGAAAATTGAGCCGCAAGCCGTCGGTCAAAGCCGGCAAGGCATTCATCGCTGCGCGCCAAGCTGCCTTCAAGCCTGCTGCGTCGCCGTCGAAACAAAAAACGATCTCGTCCGTCTGCCGCATCAATTTGGTGATGTGGTAGGGCGTTGTCGCCGTACCCAACGCAGCCACCGCATACTCGATCCCGTATTGCGCCAGGGCGACCACATCCATGTAGCCTTCCACCACCAACGCCCTGCCAGCATCACGCATCGCCCGGCGCGCAAGAAAAAGTCCATATAATTCATGACCTTTCTGGAACAGCGGAGTTTCAGGAGAATTCAGGTATTTGGGTCCGTCGTCCTCGCTTTCGATGACCCGCCCGCCAAAGCCGATGACCTGGCCTTTCTGGTCATGGATGGGGAACATGATGCGATCGCGGAAACGATCGTAGCGGCGCCCCTGTTCGTTCTCGATCACCAAGCCCGCCGTTTTCAGGACATCATGTTGATAGTCGCCGAATACGGTTTGCAGGTTCTGCCAGCCGGCGGGCGCATAGCCCATCTGAAAGCGGGCGGCGATCTGTCCGCTAAGCCCACGGCCCTTCAGGTATTCAATGGCACGGGGGGATTTCTTCAATTCAGCACGGTAATAATCGGACGCCTGCTGCAAGGCTTCCTGCAGGCCAGGGATCAGCTTGGCTTCGGATTTGGCGTTCTCGCGTGTTTCCTGTGGCACGATCATGCCGACCATCTTGGCCAACTCGTGCACCGCCTCCACAAAGCTCAAGCCCTGATATTCCATCAGGAATCCGATGGCGGTACCGTGCGCCCCACAGCCGAAACAGTGATAGAACTGCTTGGTCGGACTGACGGTGAAAGACGGGGATTTCTCGTTATGAAAGGGGCAACAGGCGGAATAATTGGCGCCCGCTTTCTTTAAGGGGACACTCTTGTCAATGACATCGACGATGTCGACACGATTGATCAGTTCCTGGATGAATGATTCTGGGATCATAACGAGACCGATAATAGCCCAAAAATAAAAAAGGAGCTTTCGCTCCTCTTTCGACGGTTCCGGCTTTGTCTGAGACTCAGGTACTGAGCCTGGATTTGATCAAACCGGAGATCTTGCCCATGTCGGCACGTCCAACCACAAGTGGCTTGATCGCTGCCATGACCTTGCCCATATCCGTGATGCCGCTAGCCGCGGTCTCTTGGACGACCTGCTCCAGCAACCCATCGATCTCGGCTTCGGTCAGGGCTTGTGGCAGGTATTCCTGTAGCACACTGACTTCGTATTTCTCGACATCCGCCAGATCATGCCGGTTGGCGGCTTCATATTGGGAGATGGAATCGCGACGCTGCTTCAGCATCTTCTCGATGGCCTCGATGACTTGCATGTCATCGAGCTCGATGCGTTCGTCGACTTCACGCTGCTTGATGGCCGCTTGCAACAACCGGACAGCACCCAGGCGCGCACTGTCCTTGGCGCGCATGGCGGTCTTCATGTCTTCGGTGATGCGGGCCTTCAGTGACACAACCAATACTCCCTACTACGTGATGCTTAGTAGAGCTTGGCTGGCAGGGTCTGATTGCGGATGCGACGATAGTGACGCTTAACGGCAGCGGCAGCCTTACGCTTACGCTCCCAGGTTGGCTTCTCGTAGAACTCACGAGCGCGCAGGTCGGTCAACAGACCAGTCTTTTCGATCATGCGCTTGAAACGACGCAGGGCGACGTCAAACGGCTCATTTTCTTTTACACGTACAGTAGACATTAGGCTCACTTCCTTGAGAAGGTGCGAAAAAGTTTGCTATTCTAGCGAGCTATCCATGATTTATCAATGATTAACTCTTAATTTTGCTTCCATATACCGCATGTTAGTACTAGGCATCGAATCCTCCTGCGACGAGACCGGCATTGCGCTTTACGATACCGAATGAGGCCTGCTCTCGCACGCACTGCATTCGCAGATCGACATGCACGCCGAATATGGCGGCGTTGTGCCGGAGCTGGCATCGCGAGACCACATCCGTCGCGCCCTGCCCTTGACGCAACATGTGCTGAGGGCCGCTGGACGCACCCTGCAGGACATCGACGGCATCGCCTATACCCAAGGCCCCGGTCTCGCAGGTGCCTTGCTGGTCGGTACCAGTATCGCCGAATCGCTGGCGTTCACCCTTGATGTGCCGACGGTCGGCGTCCATCACCTGGAAGGCCATCTTTTAGCACCTTTGCTGGAAGAGAATCCGCCTGCCTTCCCCTTTGTGGCCTTGCTGGTATCCGGCGGCCATACTCAGCTCATGCGGGTCTCAGGGATCGGCGATTACGAATTACTGGGCGACACCCTCGACGACGCGGCAGGCGAGGCATTCGACAAGACGGCCAAGCTGCTTGGGCTTGGGTATCCTGGAGGTCCGGCAGTCTCCAAGCTGGCCGCCCTAGGCAAACCGGGGCGTTTCAAACTGCCCCGTCCCCTACTCAACAGCGACGACCTCAATTTCAGCTTTAGCGGCTTGAAGACCGCGGTACTTACCCTGACCAACCAGCATGCGCTGACCGATGAGACCAAGGCAGATATCGCTTATGAATTCCAGGAAGCGGTGACGGAAGTGCTGACCGCCAAGTGCATGGCGGCCTTGCGTGAGACCGGCATGGACAACCTCATCGTCTCGGGCGGCGTAGGTGCCAATGCCAGGTTACGGGAACGTCTCACGCAGGCCGCCCAGCGCAGGCTGTGCAAGGTCAGTTATCCGCGCCTGGAGTTCTGTACCGACAATGGCGCCATGATCGCTTTTGCCGGCGCCATGCGGATGCTACATGCCCAGCAGGACGATTATGCGTTCACTGTAAGGCCGCGCTGGGATCTGGCGGAACTGAAGGCGCCCTAATCACTTCTTGCCGAAACCGGCCTCGGTGCCTGCCATCAGCTTCTGAATATTGCTGCGATGCCGCCAAATCAACAAAACGGTGATCGCCAGGGTCAATATCAGGTAATCCTTGTACGGTAACAGGAAATACGCAAAGACCGGTGCCAAGGCCGCCGCCACGATGGCCGCCAGCGACGAATAACGCCAGATAGCGAAGACCAGTGCCCAGGTCACCACCACCGCCAATCCTAGCCAGCCTGAAAGCGCGAGCAACACACCGAGCGCTGTCGCCACGCCCTTACCACCCTTGAAACGATAATAGATGGGGTAAAGGTGGCCGAGAAAGACGGCGAAACCGACCCAGCTCACCACCCACATCAGCATCCCGGACTGCAAGGCCAGCCAGACCGGGAACCATCCCTTGAAAGCATCTCCCAGCAAAGTCAGCAAGGCCGCCATCTTCTTGCCGCTGCGCAAAACATTGGTCGCTCCCGGATTGCCCGAGCCCACCGTGCGTGGATCCGGCAATCCGAACATGCGGCTGATGAGGATGCCGAACGAGATCGAACCTAACAGATAGGCCGCGACGATCCAGATGATAGGGACGAAGACGACGGGAATAAAACCTAACTCGTTCATGGCAGATGCTCTAGAATTCTTAGAGTGTGAATTCTAAACCATGTGGGCTGAATTGTTAGATGGATACCATATTCCTGAGAGAAGTGAAGGTCGAGACCAGGCTGGGTGTACCTGACTGGGAGCGATTGTCGCCGCAGACCATCATCCTCGATATCGAACTGGCCATGCCGCACAGCCGCTCCTGTGAAACGGACGCCATCGAGGATACGATCGATTATGGGATCATCGTCCAGCGCATCCGCCAGACGTTGACCGAGCGCAGCTTCAAACTGGTCGAGGCGCTGGCCGAGCATCTTTGCCAGCTCATCCTGAAGGAGTTCGGCACGCCATGGGTGAAGATCAAAGTCTCCAAGCCCGGCATCCTGCCTGGCGTGCATTCGCTTGGGGTGGTCATCGAGCGCACCAACGCCGGCTAACCGCGCGGATGATGCAGGCTATGCAACTGTTTGAGCCGCTCGCGCGCCACATGGGTATAGATCTGCGTGGTCGAGATATCCGAATGCCCTAGTAGCATCTGCACCACCCGCAAGTCCGCACCGTGATTGAGTAGATGCGTAGCGAAGGCATGCCTTAGTACGTGGGGTGACATGGGTTTGCTAATCCCAGCCAGCAAGGCATAACGTTTAATGAGGTACCAGAAGGCCTGCCGGGTCATCGCACTGCCACGCTGGGTGACGAACAGACTATCGCTCAGGCGCTTCTGCAGGATTTGCGGCCGCGATTCTTTCAGATATCGGGAAATCCACTCCACAGCCAGCTCGCCCATCGGGACCAGACGTGTTTTGCTTCCCTTACCCGTGACACGGATGACGCCTTCACTCAAGCTGACTTCCGTCACTTTCAATCCGACCAGCTCCGATACCCGCAAACCACTGGCATACAAGACCTCCAGCATGGCACGGTCACGCAGCCCCAGCGGGTCTTGGATATCCGGCGCTTTGAGCAAGGCCTCGACCTCCTCCTCGTTCAGGCTCTTGGGCAAGGCGCGAGGTAGCTTGGGAGAGTCGATCTGCTCGGTAGGGTCAGCCGCAAGCAAGGCCTCACGCAAGCAATAACGGTAAAACCGTCTTAGGCTGGCGATCAGCCGACTGATACTGCGCGGCTTGCTCTGTGGGAACCGGACCGCAAGATACTGCTGGATATCGGCCTGATTGGCCGAAACCAAAGGCTTGCCTGAGGTCTCGTCCAGCCATCCCGCGAACTGCGCAAGATCGAGACGGTAGCTCACCAGCGTGTTCTTGGAAAGGCCGTCCTCCAGCCACAGGTGGTCGATGAACCCATCCAGCAGATCCTGGCTGGTCGAGACCGTCACAAGTCGACCCTCACGCTTTGGCTTCGTGATCGAGTAGCCATCGCTTCACTGCCAGCCCATCCTTCTCGCCCTGCATAAAGCCGCCCAACCCGTATTTGGCGACGACGCGATGACAGGGAATGACCAAGGGCACATGGTTGGCACCGCACACATTAGCGACCGCACGCGGTCCGGAAGACACCTTCTCGGCCAACTCGCTGTACGTGAGAGTCTCGCCAGCCGGGATCGCCGAGATGGCCTTCCAAACACGTTTCTGGAAAGGCGTGCCGCGAATGGCGATGGGAATGTCCAGCGGTGTATGAGGATGATGCAGGTATTGCTTGAGCTGACTGACCACTTGCTGCACGAATGGGTCGCTGGAGGATCGCTCGGTATGCGGCGAAGGCATGAGCTGAAGCGTGACGAGAAAATCGTCCTGCACACCGATGCCGATGGCACCGAACGGGGTCGGGATCACGGCGTCGAATTGTGTGTCCATGTGTGGCTGCATGACAGGATAGTAACGCAAATAAAAAAGCCCCGTAACCGGGGCTTTTTCAAATCAAGGGACAGCTTCGCAACAAGCTCAATCTGCGCTTGGGGTCTCAGCAGCCTCTGGCGCCATGACTTCGCGGTCACGCGATTGCAGCTTTTCCTTGATACGTGCGGACTTGCCGGAACGCTCGCGCAAGTAGTACAGCTTGCTACGACGAACATCACCACGACGCTTGACTTCGATGCTGGCGATCAGTGGGGAGTAGGTTTGGAAAGTACGTTCCACGCCTTCACCGGAAGAGATCTTACGGACGATGAAAGAAGAGTTCAGGCCACGGTTACGCTTGGCGATGACCACGCCTTCGTATGCCTGCACACGCTTACGGGTGCCTTCAACGACGTTCACGCCGACGACGACGGTGTCGCCTGGTGCGAAGTTAGGGATGGTCTTGCCTAGACGGGCAATCTCTTCCTTTTCCAATTGTTCGATGATATTTGCCACTTTGTTGCTCCTTCTAGTTATGTGAGTCTTGTTCCTGCTCCAGTTCCGCAAGCAGCCGAGACTCCTCTTTTGACAACGACCTTACGGCCAGTAAATCCGGACGTCGGGTCCGGGTTCTTTGCAATGACATCTTGAGACGCCACTGCTTGATCTTCGCATGGTTACCGGACATCAACACTTCCGGCACCTTCACGCCCTTGTACTCTTCTGGCCGCGTGTAATGCGGACAATCCAGCAAGCCATCGACAAACGAGTCTTCCGCTGCCGAATCGGCATCGCCGAGGGCACCCGGCAATTGCCTGACGATCGCATCGATCAACACCATGGCGGGCAATTCACCGCCTGACAGTACATAATCGCCGATCGAATATTCTTCGTCGACCACGCTTGTCAACAAGCGCTCATCGACCCCTTCGTATCGACTGGCCAGCAGGATTAATCCTGGCTCGGCCTTCAATCGCATCACCGCCTCATGCGTCAGCGGCTGCCCTGCCGGCGACAGATGGATCACCTTGTGGCGCTCGACACCTGCCTGCTTTTGCCGTTCTTTCGCGGCCTGGATCGCTTTTTCCAGCGGTTCGGCCAGCATCACCATACCAGGGCCACCACCATACGGCCTGTCATCCACCGTCTTGTAGTTGTCCGTGGTGAAATCGCGTGGATTCCAGAACGCCAACGTATATAACTGCTTTTCCAGCGCCCTTGCGGTGATGCCAGACTGGCTCACCGCATCGAACATCTGCGGGAACAAGGTCACCACATCGAACTGCAGTGACGGGCGCTTCACGGTATCACTCAAAATCCGCGTCCCAATCCACCAGCATCGTCTTGCCTGCGATGTCGACTTCCAACACCACTTGCGAGATGAACGGGATCAACCGTTCCCTGCTCCGCTGTCCTGCGATCTCTTGCTTGACCACCAGCACATCGTTGGCACCAGTCTCGAAGACATCAGCGATCACGCCGAGCGTTTCCTGTTGCTGGTTGGTCACAGTTAGTCCGATCAGATCGGACCAGTAGTATTCATCTTCGTCCGGTTCCGGCAACTGCTCACGCGGCACCGACACTTGCTTGCCCTTGAAGGCATTAGCGGCGTCACGGTCAGAGATGCCGACCAGCTTCACCAATAGCGTATTGCCGTGGATCTTGGCCGTTTCCACTTCGTACCTTTGCCACTGGCTTCCCCGACCCAACCACCAATCCGGGTAATCGAACAGGCTGTCCAGCGTCTCGGTGTCCGGCTGTATTTTCAGCCAGCCAAAAATGCCATAAGGGGCGACGACGCGCCCCATGATGACCATTTCACTCACACCTTGATCCTGCTTGCTCCCGTTGTCCGACCATGCAGACAAGCGGGAATCGATTAAGCGTCAGCAGCTGGCGCTTCAGGTTCGGCAGCAGCCTCTGGCTCTGCAGGTGCTTCTTCTGCAGCAGCAGCTTCTGCGGCGGCCTTGGCTTCGGCTTCAGCAGCTTTCTTCGCTTCAGCTTCTTCTGCGGCTTTAGCGTCGGCAGCAGCCTTGGCTTCTGCAGCGGCTTTATCCTTGGCAGCTTGTTCAGCAGCAGCCTTCTTGGCAGCATCCTTGGCCTTGATCGCTTGCAGGGCTTCTGGGCCCTTGGCATGCAGCTTGACCAGACGCGCTACGCAATCAGACAGCTGTGCGCCGTTGCTTTGCCAATGGGTAATGCGTGCGCTGTCGAGGCGCAGGCCTTCCTGGCCTTCCTTGGCAAGCGGGTTGTAGAAACCAACGCGCTCAATGAAGCGGCCATCGCGGCGATTGCGGGAATCAGCAACCACTACGCTGTAGAAGGGGGATTTCTTCGCGCCACCGCGGGCGAGCCGAATGATCACCATAGTCGAATTCTCTTTAGTCTTGACAGAAAGGCGCGGATTTTACGTTATTTCTTATGTGCTTGGCAAGCCTTATCTGGCACTTCGCCAGATCAATCCTTGGCTTGATAGATGGTTGGATCGGCGACACCCGCTTTCGCGAAGCCTTCGCGACGAAAACGGCAGGAATCGCATAGGCCACAGGCATGTCCGGCCTCGTCGGCCTGGTAACAGGAAACCGTCAATCCATAGTCCAGCCCAAGCTTCACGCCTTGCTGGATGATCTCGGCCTTGGTCATATCGATCAAGGGTGCATGCACGGTGATGGTCTTGCCTTCGACCGCGGATTTGGTGGCGAGGTTAGCCATCGCCTGGAACGCTTTCACGTATTCGCCGCGGCAATCCGGATAGCCCGAATAATCCAGTGCGTTGACCCCGATGAAGATGTCCTGCGATTCCAGCACCTCCGCCCAAGCCAACGCGAGCGACAGCATGATGGTATTGCGTGCAGGCACATAGGTGACTGGGATCCCTTGGGTGGGGCTTTCCGGTACATCAATGTGGCTGTCCGTCAGCGCCGAACCGCCGAACATCGACAGATCCAGCTGAGCGGTACGGTGCGCCTTTGCGCCGAGCGACTGGGCCACGCGCGCAGCAGCCTTCAGCTCGGCCACATGGCGCTGGTGATAGTCGAGACTCAGGCAATAGCATTCATAACCCTGGCTACGAGCGATCGCGAGCACGGTGGCGGAGTCCAGCCCGCCCGATAAGAGCACGACAGCCCTTTTCACGATGCATCCATCATTGCGTGCCTGGCAGCAAATATGGCAAAACCGTGAAGGTCTTCCCCAATATCAATTGCAATACCTTGCCGAATGCTACTGGGAGCGCGCAATCGGCGAAGCGGGTGTTGGTTTTCGGCTCGCGTCATTTTCCTGGCGTCTCGCCCCAGAGGATCTTGTGCAGTTGCACCTGCATGCGCACGGGCAAACGGTCCTGCAGTATCCAGTCAGCCAGTTCCGTCGGATTCACCTGACTATAGACTGGCGAGAACAGCACGCTGCATTGATCCGCGATGCCACGCTCGGTCAATATCTGTTTGGCCCATTCATAATCCTGGCGGTCGCACAGGACGAATTTCACCTCATCTTGCGGCTTGAGATGCTCCAGGTTGCTCCAGACGTTGTTCGCCATCTCGCCAGATCCGGGTGTCTTCACGTCCAGGATCACCGCAACCCGCGTGTCGACATCGGTCGTATCGATAGCGCCGCCAGTCTCCAGGGAGACCTCGTAACCGGCATCGCACAGCATCCGCAGTAGATCGAAGCAGGCTTTTTGCGCAAGCGGCTCGCCACCGGTGACCGTGACATAGCGGGTACCGTAGCCGGCAACTCTGGCCAGGATCTCGTCCAGAGTCATATTGCCACCGCCCGAGAACGCATATTCGGTGTCGCAATAGACGCAACGCATGGGGCAGCCGGTCAGGCGCACGAAGACCGTGGGCAAGCCGATGCGGGAGGATTCCCCCTGAAGGGAATGGAAGATCTCGTAAACGCGTAATTTCATGGAGCGCGAAGGCAGGACGTGTCGAAACAAAAGCGCGATTATACGCTCAGCGTCCGCGATACGTCAGCTAACTACTTATTTTTTAATGGAATCGAGAACAGCCAACCGCTTTTTCGCATTGGGCGTGACTTCGCTATTGGGATAGCGTGACACGAGTTCACGCAGGGTCTTCTTGGCACCTTCGATGTCGGCCAACTGGATCTGGCTATTCGCGACATTGAACAAGGCATCTGCAGCCTTGGGATGGTCCGGATACTGTTTGACCATCTTTTGCTGGGTGGCGATCGCCGCCTTGTAGTTCTTCAGTGAGAACTGGGTATACCCGAGCGAGTATTGCGCTTCTGGCGCGAAACTACTGGTCGGGTGGGTTTGCAGGAATTTTTCATGGGCGTCGAACGACTCCCTGTATTTGCCGGATTTCAGCAAGGCCTGGGCCGCATCGAAATCCTTGGCGTCCGGACTGGGCTCTGCAGCAGCCGGCCCACCATTGGCAGCATGGCCTTCAGCCGGTACTGCGGCACCGCCGCTCTCAAGCTTGCGTAAACGGCCGTCGGTATCCGCATACAGGTCTTTCTGGCGTTGTTGCGCCGTCTCGATCTGATGGGTCGCGACCTCCAACTGACCTTTCACCAGGTTCAACTCCTGGGTCAGGCTATCGATCTTGCTCAGCATATCCAGCATGCCCTGGCCTTTGACGATCGCCTCGATCTCGGCGATCTTCTTCTCCAGGGCCTGCTGGTTTGCCTTCAACTCATTCAACGTGGCTTGCGTCGCCTGATTCTGGACCTGGATCTCCCCAATCTTCTTGCGGGCCTCGTCATCCCCGAAGATAGCCGCTTGCGCAGCCGGGGAGAGACTCAGCAGTAGACTCGTCGCCAGAATCAGTTTACGCATCGTGATTACTCGCCTTCGTAGACGATATCGGTTCTACGATCCTGCTTGTAGGCCGATTCATCCTGCATGCTGGTGTTGGCCTTCTCTTCACCGAAGCTCACGGTTTCGATCTGCTTGTCCTGAACGCCCAGGAGGTTCATGACGTTCTTGACTGCAACGGCACGACGCTGACCCAGGGACAGGTTGTACTCACGCGAACCACGTTCATCGGTATTACCTTGCAGCACGACCTTAGCGCTAGGATTGGCCAGCAGGTACTTGGCATGGGCTTCGATCATCGGGCGGTACTCAGCCTTGACGTCGTCCTTGTCGTAATCGAAGTACACGCTGCGCTTGGACAGGATGTTGTTAGGATCCTTGAGCGGATTCACTTCCATACCGGACGTGCTGGTACCGGAGGTCGAAGCTGCGCTGTCACCAGCACCTGCCGCACCCGATTGGTTCATGCTCATGTCATCCACCTTTGCAGGCGCCTCTTTTGGTGCCTTGCTGGAACAGGCAGCCAATGTGGCAACCAGAACCAGACTCATGATTAAACTCTTATTCATTTTCCCTCTCCTTGTGGTGATCTAAACAATAAAAAAACTCAAACAATCAATTTGCCGCCGGTCCCCAGGCTGGCTCCCGCACGTCCCCCCCCGTTTCGCTCAAGCGCTGCTTAACGCGGCCATCCGACGAGACTGCCGCCAGAGCACCTTTACCGCCAGCGTTTGTGGCGTACAGAATCATGCGTCCATTCGGCGCAAAACTCGGAGATTCATCCTGAGCAGTATCGCTCAATATCTGCACTTGCCCCGTCGCCAGATCCTGGATGGTGACGCGGAAACGCCCCTGTTCCTGACGGATATAAGCCAATGCCTTGCCGTCCGGCGAGATGCGCGGACTGACGTTATAAGTGCCTTCGAACGTGACACGCTTGGCATCGCCCCCAGTGGCGGGGATACGGTAGATCTGTGGCGCACCGCCACGATTCGACGTGAAATAGATACTACCGCCGTCCGGGGACCATACCGGTTCGGTGTCGATCGCACTACTACGTGTCACCTGCTGCAAACCGGTGCCATCGGCATTGATGGTATACACCTGCGAATTCGCGCTATGGGTCAACACGATCGCCAATCGCTTGCCGTCAGGAGACCAGGATGGCGCGCTATTGTTCCCCTTGAAATTGGCGAGGGCGTAACGCTGTCCCGATACCAGCGACTGCACGAAGATGATCGGTTTCTTCTTTTCGAAGGAAACATAAGCCAGTTTTGTGCCATCGGGCGACCAGGAGGGCGAGATGATTGGCTCGTTGGAGGAAACGACGGTTTGCGGGGCATAGCCGTCGGCATCCGCGACTTGTAGGGCATAACGTTTGCCGACACGCGTGATGTAGCTGATGCGGGTCGCGAACACGCCAGGCTCACCCGTCAGCTTCTCATAGATGATGTCGGCGATACGGTGCGCTGTCGCGCGCAACTGGTTGGGTGCGATGTTGTATTCGAGGCCGGCCAGCTGGTTCTGCTTCAAGACATCCACTAAACGGAATGAGACTTTCAGGCGGTTACCCGGCAATGCCTCGACTTTGCCGACGGTCAGCGCCTGGGCCTGCAACGCCACCCATTCCGGATATTTGATCTCCGGCAAGTCATGCGGCTGGTTCGCCACGCCTCGGGTCTCTAGCACGCGAAACAGGCCGCTGCGGCGCAAGTCGGCACCGATGATGGTGGAAATGTTATCTTGCCCCGCGCCCGGCGCATTCGCTGTGGTCGAGAACGGCACGATGGCGATAGGGATCTGCTGCGCGGCACCGCCAACGATCTCGATGTCGAGCGCGGCTTGGGAAGTGACCGGCAGAAGCAGAATGAAGATAACGCTGAGGAATGAACGGATTTTTATCATCTGTGTGTTTAGGGCAAAAAAGCGATGCAAAGTTCCCTATGCAAGATAGGGCCTATTCTATCAAACATACGGCCGACTAGTTGTCGCCGTTAGGCCTGAATTTGAGGTTGAGGTCACGAAACCTCGAAAACAACTCCGGTTGTGGTGGCACGGGCAAGGGCTGCGATTGCAGGATCGCCCGTTCGACCGCTTCGTCGCAGGCGGGCATGCCGCTGCTTTTGAGCAACTTGGGGTTGCCAATGACTTCGCCCGTCGGCATCAGGGCGATCGCCACCGTGAGCTCCGGCTTGCCGGTGCCGCAGAGCTGCTTGTTCACGTTCTGCCGGATCTTGCTGCTGATCTGCGCCATGTATTTTTCCACTTCACCCGCACTGGCGGCCGACATCTCGGATTTAGGGCCTACAGGCACGTCCTTCCTGGATTCCTGCTGCATCGCCTTGCTATCCTCCGCCAAGAGTTCCTGCTGCAGTTTCTTCAGCTTTTCCTCTTCCAGGCGCTTTTTCTTCTCCAACTCGACCTTGGGGTCAGGTTTGGGTTTCTCCTCCTTTTTTGGCTCGACCTTCTTGGGCTGCTCTTTCTTCGGCGGCTCCACCTTCTTCTTCACTTCGATATCCACCTTGGGCTCAGGCGGAGGCTCCGGCTTAGGCTCTTCCACCACCGGCTCGGGTTTCGGCGGTTCTGGCTCCGGTTCCGGGGCTGGCGCTGGCGGCAGGGGCTCAGGCTTGGCAACCGGCAGGGTATCCCACAATTCGACCTCGGCCACGCTGATCGGCTTGACCGATTTCCAGTTGAACGACACCAGTAACAAGGAAAGCAACACGACATGCACGAGCAGCGAGAGCGCGCCTGCGCGGATGGCGACCGGATTTTCGTGGCGACGTATCATCGATGCGTTCTAGTGACCTCAGTTAGCCAACGGCTGCAGCAGCAACCCGACCTTCTCGACCTTGTTCTGCTTGAGCAGGTCCATGACACCGATGACGTCGTCATATTTGACGTTCTTGTCGGCGGCGATGACGATGGCGCGAGTCGCGTCCTTCTCCATCTGGCTACGCACTTCGAACAAAAGTTGATCACGCGTCAACGCCTTGCCCTCGATCTCCGTGGTGTTATCCGCCTTGACCGTCAGCACCAGTGGCGCGCTGGCCTGCTTCAAGGCCTGGCCGACCTTGGGCAGTTCGACCACACCGGGGTTGGTGAGCGGCGCCGTGACCATGAAGATCACGAGCAACACCAAGGTCACGTCGATGTAGGGAACGACGTTGATCTGGTTCATCATCCTGCGTTTACGATTATTGCGTGCCATCAGGCGACTCCTTCAACTCTAGCTTTTGTTGCGTTGCAGGATGTTCGAGAACTCTTCCATGAAACTCTCGTAGCGGACCGCCAGGCGATCCACCGAGGAAGCGAAACGGTTGTAGGCGATCACTGCCGGGATGGCGGCGAACAGGCCGATGGCGGTCGCGATCAGCGCTTCGGCGATACCGGGGGCGACATGCGCCAGCGTCGCCTGCGCCATGTTGGCGAGGCCACGGAAGGCGTTCATGATGCCCCACACCGTGCCGAACAAGCCGATGTAGGGACTGACGGAACCGACCGACGCCAGGAACGGCAAGTGCGCGTCCAGATCGTCCATCTCCCGGTTATACGCTGCACGCATGGCGCGACGGGAGCCTTCGGTCACGTCGCTGATCTCCATGCCGTGACGCTTGAGTCGCGCGTATTCCTTGAAGCCTGCTTCGAAGATACTGGCCATGCCCTGTACCTTGCGACGACCACCGGTGACGCCTTCGTATAGCTTGTTAAGGTCGCCGCCGCGCCAGAAGTCCTCCTCGAAATCGATCGCTTCTTTTTCTGCGCGCTTGATCGTGAAGGCCTTGATGAAGATGTACCACCACGACACCAACGATGTGATGACGAGTAACGCCATCACCAGCTGTACGGGTACGCTGGCCCCGGAAAGCAGGGAGAACAGCGACATATCATTGGTTACACTCATTGCGACTCCATCTGTCTAGATTAGGTGATTGGTTGAATTTTCGGTAATGACGAGCTGATCGCCTGTTTGATCGCGGCCGGCATGCTGACTGGCCTGAAACGCTCTGCATCGATACAGACGACATCGACGACCGCTTCCGTCATACATACATCGCCATGCAGGATTACTTGCTCGAACTGCAGCAGACTGCGGCCGACCTTGAGCAATCGACTCTTCACGACAAGTTCATCGTTGAAACGGGCAGGCTTTCTGAACTGGATCTGCATATCGTGCACCACGAACAGGATACCGTCGCGGGTGCGCAACTCGGTTTGCTCGAAGCCCAGGCTCCGTAACCATTCCGTACGGGCGCGCTCCATGAATTTCAAGTAATTAGCATGGTAGACCACGCCGCCACCATCGGTGTCTTCATAATAGACCCGCACCGGCCAGAGGAATTCCTCTACTCCTGCCATAGCTCTCCTGTGGCGAGACTCTTGGGCAAGGGCAACCCGAAATGCTGGTAGGCCAGCGGTGTCGCCACACGTCCGCGCGGCGTCCGCATCAGGTATCCCTGCTGGATGAGGTAGGGTTCTAGCACATCCTCGATGGTATCGCGCTCTTCGCCGATGGCCGCCGCCAGGTTGTCCAATCCCACAGGTCCACCGCCAAACTTCTCCAGCACCGCCTGCAACAACTTGCGGTCCATGACATCGAACCCGAGCTTGTCCACATCCAGCATCTTCAAGGCAGCATCCGCGATCTCGGAGGTGACGATACCGTCCGACTTCACCTGCGCATAATCCCGAACGCGGCGGAGCAGACGGTTGGCGATACGCGGCGTGCCGCGCGAGCGTTTCGCGATCTCCAGCGCACCGGCCTGCTGCATCTCGACTTCGAGCAAGCCGGCCGAGCGATGCACGATGCGAGCCAATTCCTCCGAGGTATAGAATTCCAGCCTCGAGACGATGCCGAAACGGTCGCGCAAGGGGTTGGTCAGCATCCCGGCACGCGTCGTCGCCCCCACCAACGTGAACGGCGGCAGGTCGAGCCTGACGGAACGGGCCGCTGGGCCCTCGCCGATCATGATATCGAGTCGGTAGTCCTCCATCGCCGGATAGAGTATCTCTTCCACCACCGGACTCAGGCGATGGATCTCGTCGATGAACAGTACGTCGTTCGGCTCAAGGTTGGTCAGCAGCGCCGCAAGGTCGCCTGCGCGTTCCAGCACCGGACCCGAGGTCTGGCGCATGTTGACACCCATCTCCTTGGCGATGATGTGCGCCAGCGTGGTCTTGCCCAGGCCCGGCGGGCCGAACAGCAGCACATGATCCAGTGCTTCGCTGCGCCCGCGCGCGGCATTGATGAAGATCTCGAGTTGACTGCGCGCCTTCTCCTGGCCGATGTATTCGTCCAGCACCTTGGGACGAAGGGCTCGCTCCAGCGCCTCTTCTTGCGGGCTTGCCGGGTCTGCTGCGATCAGGCGGTCGGTTTCGATCATGACTTAGGATTTGGACAAGGATTTGAGCGCGAGCTTGATACCGTCGGCCACCACCACATCGGCAGGCAATTGCTTGACGGCGGCCAAGGCCTCACGCTCATTGTAGCCAAGGGCGATCAGTGCGTTCAACACATCTCCGGAAGCCGATTTACCCTGACTGCTGGCGCCCAGCGCGATGCCGTCAATGGAGAACTTGTCCTTGAGCTCGAGCAGCAGTCGCTCGGCGGTCTTCTTGCCGATGCCCGGCACCCGAGTCAGCAACGCGACCTCTTGCAGCGCGACCGCCTGCACCAGGTCGTCGACCGATAGTCCGCTGAGGATGGACAGCGCGGACTTGGCGCCGATGCCATTCACCTTCAGCAACTGACGAAAGGTGATGCGCTCCTGGTCGCTACCAAAACCGTACAGCAACTGCGCATCCTCGCGCACGATGAACTGCGTCAGCAGGACTACCCGCTCTCCTATGGCCGGCAGGTTATAGAAGGTGCTCATCGGCACTTCGCATTCGTAGCCGACGCCATTGACGTCGATCAGCACTTGCGGCGGCGTCTTTTCCAGCAGGATGCCGCTCAGGCGACCGATCATATGAGCCGCCCGCCTTTGACACGGAATCCTGCCGTCGCCAGCTTGCCCAGGCCTTGTCCGCCGTGGGCATGGCAGATGGCACAGGCCAGCGCGTCGGCGGAATCGGGTTTCGGTACGGCGGGCAGGTTGAGCAGACGTTTGACCATTTCCTGGACTTGCTCCTTGGCAGCGTGGCCGTTACCGACCACAGATTGTTTCACTTGTAATGCCGTGTATTCTGCCACAGGTAGGTGCTTGATGACGGCCGCACTGATCGCCGCGCCGCGGGCCTGCCCCAGGAGCAGTGTCGATTGTGGATTGACGTTGACGAAGACTTTTTCCACTGCGACCTGCTCAGGCTGGTAGGTCAGGATCACCTCACTGAGACTTTCCAGGATGATCTTCAAACGCGAGGGCAGGTCTTCGATCTCCGCACCCTTGCCTGTAGTGGTCTTGATGGTGCCGCTGGCCACGTATACCAGCTTTTCACCATGCTTTTCGATGACACCGAAGCCTGTCAGTCGCAGGCCCGGGTCAATGCCTAGGATACGGGTGATGCTCACTCCTCGATGACGGCGGTTGTGTAAACATCCTGCACATCGTCGAGATCTTCCAGCGCATCGAGCAGTTTCTGCATTTTCACTGCATCGTCACCGGTGAACACGGTCTCGTTACCAGGCTTCATCGTCACCTCTGCTAATACCGGCTTGAGCCCGGCGCTTTCCAGCGCCTCTTTCACCGCGGTGAAATCCGAAGGCGCGGTGATGACTTCGATACTGCCGTCCTCGTCGGTGATGATGTCTTCTGCACCGGCTTCCAGTGCGGCTTCCATCACCTGGTCTTCACTGGTGCCCGGCGGGAAGATGAGGCTACCGCAATGCTTGAACAGGAACGCTACGGAACCATCGGTACCCAGGTTGCCGCCATTCTTGGATAAGGCATGGCGCACATCGGCCACCGCACGCTGTTTGTTGTCGGTCAGGCAATCGATGATGATTGCCGCGCCGTTGATGCCATAGCCTTCATAGCGGATCTCTTCGTAGCTGACACCTTCGAGTTCGCCGGTACCGCGCTTGATGGCACGGGTGATGTTGTCGGCAGGCATGTTCTCCTCCTTGGCTTCCGCGACAGCCGCGCGCAAGCGAGGATTGAAGTTGATGTCGCCGCCGCCCATGCGGGCTGCCACCGTGATTTCCTTGATGAGTTTGGTGAATATCTTGCCGCGTTTAGCGTCCTGACGGCCTTTGCGGTGCTGGATGTTGGCCCATTTGGAATGCCCTGCCATGTGTCTAACCCTTGATGTCTGAGAACTCCAGAGATTTTAGCATAGGGCGCATCAGGCCTCTATGCAGTGATACCGCAGGATGAGAGAGGTGAACGCGGGGCGCCGACGCGGACAGCACCCATGCTTACGGCAAGCCGGCGCAACAATGTTCACCTGGTCAGAGGCAGTCTCAGTCCTGGCCCATGGCGGGTTCGACTTCAGTACGCTTACTGATGCTAATGACCGAGATCACCACCAGCGCCAGCCCGATCAAAGCCATGCCGATACCTTCATAGGTATTAGGCACCTCATTGAGCTGCCACCAGGCCGCCAGCACGCCGATCACAGGCGCGAGCATGGAGGTCATGCTGGCAATGCCCGCCGCCAGCCTTTGCAAGGCATACAACCAGAGCAGCCATGCCAGTGCGTTACAGAACACGGCATTGAAGATCACCGCGCCGATGAAATTCGGCGTCCACTGGATTGGCTCCGCCGGTACGACCAAGGCCACGACGACCAGGGGCAACGAACCGAACAACATCTGCCAGGCCGTCAGTGAAAGCAGGTCCAGATCCGGTTTGCGATGATGCAGCTTCTTGGCGACGATGACCGCGAGGGCCCAGAAGACGCCAGCCAGGATGGCCAGCATCATGCTGAAAAGATCGGTCCCCAGATGCAGGGGGTCGAAGATGAACACCAATCCCATCACGGATAACACGACCGCCAGCCATTGCATGCCCTGGATCTTCTCGCCCAGTAACGGCCAGGCCATGAGCATGGTCCAGAACGGCATGGTGTAACACAGCACCGCTGTCTTGCCGGCACCGCCTTCGACCAGCGCCCAGATGATGAGCCCGGTGAACCCGCAAGTCTGCAGGATGCCGAGCACGATCAGGGTCGGCACTTCCGACG
>CABHOJ010000078.1 GCA_902168195.1 uncultured Methylotenera sp. | reverse complement strand
GACGGCATACGAGATTTCTGCCTGTCTCGTGGACTCGGAGATGTGTATAAGAGACAGGCTAGGAATGTCCGATAGCACCATGAGCTGCTGGATCACCAAGGGTAAAAAGCCGACATTCCCGCAATTCCTGAAGTTATGCCACTGGCTCGGAGTCGTGCCGTCCCAGCTATTCAAACTACCTGGGAGAAATTTCACCGCCAAACTGCCAGCCGCACGCTTACGATTAAGCCTTGGAACAATTAAACCCAAGGTAGGACTAACCGGGGAGATTGAGCCTGAGATTGAAACAAGGTTAGACGCCATTCTTTTAAATAGCGAGGATCACCGGCCATTGATCGCGGTCGCAAGACATCTCGGCGTTACGGCTCGATACCTGCGCTACTGGTTCAACGATTATAGCTACTGCATCACATCGAAACGAAAGCATCATCTCTCTAAGGTTGCCAGAGCAATTCGTGAAAGTCGGAAGCAAGAAGTCAGAAATACAACCTTAAGAATCTTCTGCAACGGGATTTACCCCAGCCAAGGCAAAGTCGCTGCAGCTCTCAAGCCTCTCAAGATTTATCTGCAATCGCCCGTATTACGAGCCGCACACAAGAAAACACTTAAAGAGCTTCAGGGTTAAACAGGACTATCAGGACGCCGTAGATTTTCCTACGAAAATGCAGGGAACCATAAAATGTCACTTTGGAAAGGGAACCATAAAGTGTCATTTGGGGACATTTTATGGGTACAGTTACACGCTGATCTGCCGCTGATCTGAGGATGGTCGGAGTGAGAGGATTCGAACCTCCGGCCTCCACGTCCCGAACGTGGCGCTCTACCAGGCTAAGCTACACTCCGAATTACCCTCGATTATCCTAGGGCAGCGCTCCCGATTCAAGACCACGGCTCACTTCAAGATTCCGCGATGAACAATGCGTGGCCGATCTCCGAGGCAGCTTCGCGCAATCCATCGAGACATCGCTGCTTGCCTGCATCATCCAGCCAGCCGGTGATGAAGGTCGTTCCGATGGCGGCGATCGGATAACCCGCCGGATCCAGGATGGCGATCGCGAGACCACTGGTCGTCCGATCCAGGATGATATTGTCGTAAGTACCATATCCGTTACGCAGGGCTTCGGCCACCGTGCGATGGAAGCCCGCTTCATCGAAGCCTTCGATGCGGTGATAGCGCGACAGGTTGGCCTCGATGATATGGTTGACCTCGTCCTGCGGCAGGTGGGCGAACATGGCCATACAGCTCAGGCTCATGCCGAACGGGCCACGCATGCCGACGTAACCCCGCCCGATCTGGATCTGCGATCGACTCTCGTAGCGCCCGATGCACACCATATCCAGGCCTGAGCGCACGCCCAGATAGACCAACTGATCGAGGTTCTCCGCCAACCGGCTCAATGGGGTCTCGGCCACGCGCGCGATGGGATGCCGACAGATGGCGGAATACCCCAAGGCCGCCAGATCGGCGCCCAGGTTGTATCGCGCGGATTGCGCGTCACGCTCCACCCAACCCAGGCTCATCAAGGTGTCTAGCACCCGGTGGATGGTCGGCCGCGGCAAGCCGCTCCGCGCGACGAGCTCGGTCAATAAGCTGCCTTGGCGTGAACCACGGGCAATGGTCGTCAACAGGGTGACCGCACGGTTGAGACTGCCCGCCGAGTCCGATAATCCGCTGAGTTTCTCCGATGCCATGATTCCTCCATGTATGTCCGATAAATGGACATGTAAATCGTCATATGCGATTGACCACATTAAATCATGCTTATTAACATTGATACCAGGCTTTACATCGATGTCCGTCATCCGGACATCATTAATGGAGATTGTCATGAGCGAATTGTACGGGGCGCAACATCGCGCCATGCAGGCAGATTTCGAAACCACAAAGCTGGCGGACCGCGTCAGCGAGCAGATCGTATTGTGCGAGATTCCGGATGAGCATCGAGGTTTCATCGAATCACGCGACTTCTTCTTCCTGACTACCATCGACCATCGCGGCTATCCCACATGTTCTTACAAGGGTGGCAGCACCGGTTTCGTCAAGGTGCTCGATCAGCAGACCCTAGCCTTCCCCAGTCTCGATGGCAACGGCATGTATCTTTCCATGGGCAACATCACCGCCAACAACAAGGTCGGCCTGTTATTCATCGATTTCGAGACACCACATCGCGTGCGCGTGCATGGGATGGCGAGTGTCAGCCGCACCGATCCGCTGATCGGGGAGTTCCATGAAGCCGAGCTGGTGGTCCGCATCGCCATCACCGAGATCTTCATCAATTGTCCGCGCTATATCCACCGCTACCAGCGGATCGCAGCTTCGCCGTATGTACCGCAACCGAGCTGTCCAACGCCGCCGCCGCAATGGAAACGCATCGATGCGATCCAGGACGCCTTGCCCGAGCGCGACAAAGGATTGGCTGACAAGATGGGCGGGGTCATCACCCCTGAGGAATATGGCGCGCTTGTCATCAAGGGACAAGCCTGAGGCCGGGCAACCACATTCGATAGGAGTACACCATGACCAGAATCAACGCCGCCTGCCTGTCGGCCGGCCTACTTACCGCCATCGTGCTCTTCGCGCTCCGCGACTACCCAGCGATGCCCTTGTGGGCGATGTTCATCACTTGGGCGTGCTTCTTCCATCTGGGCGGCGACCAGAATCCGAGTACTTCGTTTCGGATCACCCTCACGCACATATTAGTCGGGGTCGTCAGCGCCTGGGTTTCAGCCTTGATCCTGTTCGCCAGCCCTTGGACTGACGGATTACTCAGTCAGCTATGGGCGCCTTTGGTCATCGGGCTCGTCATCGGGCTACTGGTCCGTCTCAGTGCGATCGGCTGGTTAGCGGTGACGCCAGCCATCATCTATGGCTATGCCAGTGTCTGGGCCTTCCTCAGCACCTCCGGAAATTTCAGTCTGACAGCCCTGCAATCGCTCTCGATGCAGAATGTCGTGATCGTACTCCCCCTGTGCGTGCTGATGGGCGTCTGCATGGGCTATATCAACGTGCGCATGGTCAGACTGATCGCGCCAAACGCTTGAATTTCTCGCATAATATCGACTGTAGAGGATCAACCCAGAGGTACTGATGGCGGCATGCGAATTATGTGACACCCCGGGTGGGGCGCTGATCTGGCAGGACGGATTCTGTCGGGTGGTGCGCGTCGAGGACGAGGACTATCCGGGCTTCTGCCGCGTGATCCTCACCGAGCACACCAAGGAGATGAGCGATCTCAGCGCGCAGCAGCGTGAACGCCTGATGGCCGTGGTATTCGCGGTGGAAGAAGCCGTGCGTGAAGTGATGGCGCCGGACAAGATCAACCTGGCGAGCCTGGGCAACGTGACGCCGCATGTGCACTGGCATGTGATCCCGAGGTACAAGCGCGACCGGCACTTTCCCAACCCGATCTGGGGCAAGTCGCAACGCGAGAGTCTGCCGCATCCGATCGACAACGCCACTGCGCAGCAATTGAAAGCCGCCATCCAGCAGCGATTGGGCTGATCTGGCGTCTGGAAGTCAACGCCTGAAAAAAACGGTCAGACGACCAGGCGCTCGACGATCTTGCCGTTGAGCAGATGCGACTCGATGATCTCGTCGATGTCGTCGTTGTCCACGAATTGATACCAGACCGCTTGCGGGTAGACCACCAGCAAGGGACCCTCGCCGCAGCGATCGAAGCAGCCGGCGCGATTGATGCGCACCTTGCCCTCCCCGTTGAGCTTGAGTTTCTTGATGCGCGATTTCATGTGATCGAACGCCGCCTCCGCGCCGAAATCCGTGCAGCATTGGGCGCCATCGTCACGCACGTTGAGACAGAAGAAGACGTGGTACTGATAAAAGTTATTCGGTTGCAAGGCTATCCTGTTTGGTGAAGGTCCATGTCCGGGTGATGCTCAGGATATCGGTGTCCTTACGGATATCCTCCGGGAAAGCCGCATAGGGCGCGGCCAGTTCGACGATACGCTTCGCCGCGTCATCCAGCACCTTGAATCCGGAACTGGAGTTGACTTCGATGCTTTCGATATTGCCATCGGATTTGATGGACACCGTCATGCGCAGTTGCCCGTAGATCTTCTGCTCCTTGGCGGCTTCCGGATAGTTCAGGTTGCCGACCTTCTCCACTTTCTGGCGCCAGGCTTCGACATAGGTCGCAAAACGGTATTCCTGCGTGCGCGCACCGATGAACTTCCGTTTCGGCCGCTTCTGGTAATCGTCCTGCTGCTTGGCGATCTGCGCCTCGAGACGGGCGATGTCGAAGCTGCTCGCCATCAGATCGGCACCGCTCAATTTGGATGTGGCTTGCTGTTGTTGTTTCTCGACCTCGGGCGCTGCGGATTGCTTGGGCGGCGCCGTCTCCACTTTCTTCTTGGCGTTGATCTGGGTCATCAACTCCTGGGCCTGGCGCTCCAGTTCGGCGACCCGCTGTTGCTGTTTACGCTCGGCTTCCGCCTGCGCTTCGGCTGCAGCAGCCGCTTTCTTCGCCTCGGTCGCAGGCTTGACCGAGACCTCGGTGACCTGCTGCTTCGGTGGCGGTAGTGCCGATTTCAGCCGGCGGTTCTCTTCGGTGTTACCGCCGCGATTGAGGTTGGCTTGCGCCAGCGCGTCCGCCTTGGTCGGTGCGGTTTCGGTCTTGGCATTGACCAGCACCACCTCCAGCGGCGGCATCTTGTCCTTGAAGAACTTGAGGTCGGGCGGCTCGAATTTTACGGCGACGATGACCACCAGATGCACGATAGCCGAGACGGCCAGCGTGATCTCCAGCGGTTCCCAGTGTTTCATGAAGCCCAGCTTCAACGGCCCAACCTCTCCAGCAGTTTCTGATGGACGCCACCGAAGCCGCCGTTGCTCATCACCAGCACATGGTCGCCAGGCTGGGCGGTGGCGGCGATCGCATCGACCATGACTTGCATGTCACCATATACCTGTGCCTTGTGCGCGATCGGCGCGAATGCTTCTGTGGCGTCCCAGCCAAGGTTGGCGCCGTAACAATAGACCTGGTCGGCATCGACCAGACTGTCCGGCAAAGCGGCTTTCATCACGCCCAGCTTCATCGTGTTGGAACGCGGTTCCAGCACCGCGAGGATGCGCGCACCGCCGACCTTGGCGCGCAAGCCGGCGACGGTGGTCGCGATGGCCGTCGGATGATGCGCGAAATCGTCATAGACGGTCACGCCATTGACCACGCCACGGATCTCCATGCGACGTTTGACGTTCTGGAATTCGCTCAACGCGGCGATACCGACATCCACCGGCACGCCGACATGGCGGGCGGCCGCCAATGTCGCCAGGGCGTTCATGCGGTTATGTTCGCCAAGCAAGTCCCATTGCACGCGACCTTGCGGTTTGCCTTCGAGATGGACATCGAAACTGCCGTCTGCGGCGGCGTTGCTCGCTTGCCAGCCACCTTGCATCTCGCCAAAGGTCTCGACCGGCGTCCAGCATCCGCGCTGCAGCACGCGCTGCAAGCTCTCTTCACGCCCATTGGCCACCACCAGTCCCTCACCGGGGACGGTACGCACCAAATGATGGAATTGGGTCTCGATCGCTGCGAGGTCGGCAAAGATATCGGCGTGATCGAATTCCAGATTGTTGAGGATCGCCGTGCGCGGATGGTAATGCACGAACTTGGAACGTTTGTCGAAGAACGCGGTGTCGTATTCGTCGGCTTCGATCACAAAAAAGGGAGACTGGCTGTTGGTATCCTGCTTCGGTGTGCCCGGCAAGCGCGCGGAGATACCGAAGTTCTGAGGGACCCCACCGATCAGGAAACCGGGTGCCAAGCCCGCGTATTCCAGGATCCAGGCCAGCATGGAAGCGGTCGTGGTCTTGCCGTGCGTCCCCGCCACAGCAAGTACCCACTTCCCTTGCAACACGTTCTCCGCCAACCATTGTGGACCGGAGATATAAGGCAGCCCGCGGTTGAGGATGGCCTCCATCAGCGGGTTGCCACGCGTGACAACGTTGCCGATGACGTAGATGTCGGGCTGCAGATCGAGCTGGTCCGCCGAGAAGCCTTCGATCAGGGTGATACCCTGGGCTTCGAGCTGGGTGCTCATCGGGGGATAGACGTTGGCATCGCAGCCGGTGACTTGATGCCCTGCGGCTTTGGCAAGTACGGCGATACCGCCCATGAAGGTACCGCAAATGCCGAGAATGTGAATGTGCATGGGTATGAGGTCTTAAGCGTTAGGCGATTGTAACAAACTCAACGCCAGCGCATAACATGGGCACCGTCATAATATCTGCGCGGCAATGGTAACCCCGCTTCAGCTTGATTCGGGCTTACAGGTTAGGCGATAGCCAGCGCTCGAGATAGGACTTATCCAGCCCACGGCGCTTGGCCATGTCTTCCAGTTGGTCCACGCCGATCTTGTCGACACTGAAATACTTGGATTCCGGATGGCTGAAGTAGAACCCCGAGACTGCCGCGGCCGGTGTCATCGCGAACGAATCCGTCAGCGTCATGCCGATGTTCTCGGCTTGCAACACGCGGAACATGTCGGTCTTGACCGTGTGGTCCGGGCAGGCGGGATAGCCAGGTGCCGGGCGAATCCCGCGATAGCTTTCCTTGATCAGCGCGTCCTTGTCCAAGTGCTCGTCTGCAGCATAGCCCCAGAAATCCGTACGTACCCGTTCGTGCAGGTATTCAGCGAAAGCTTCGGCCAGACGGTCGGCGATCGACTTCAGCAGGATGCTGTTGTAATCGTCATGGGCCGCCAGGAAACGCTGCTCATGCTTCTCGATGCCCAGACCGGCCGTGACGGCGAACAACCCGATGTAATCGGGCGTACCCTTGGGGGCGATGAAATCGGCCAGGCACTGGTTGGGGCGCGCCACGCCGTCGATCACTGGTTTCACGGTCTGCTGACGCATGCCGTACCAGGTGAAGTCGACGGTGCTGCGGGTGTCGTCGGTGTAGATCTCGATGTCATCGTCATTGACGGCGTTGGCCGGCAGCATCGCGATGACGCCATTGGCTGTCAACCAGCGCCCTTCGATCACCTTTTTCAGCATCGCCTTACCCTCAGCGAACACCTTGCGAGCTGCGTCGCCCACCACGGCATCCTCAAGGATCGCAGGATAGAACCCCGCCAGGTCCCAGGTCTGGAAGAACGGACCCCAATCGATGTATTCGGCGATGAGTGAAAGATCGATATTGTTGAGCTCACGGCGACCGATGAATTTGGGTTTGACCGGTGCGGCGGCACCAGCAAAATCGAGCTTGGCCTTATTGGCACGCGCCTGCGCCAGGGTCAGGAGCGGCGTGCCCTTCTTGTTGGCATGCTGGGTACGTACGCGATCGTAATCCTTGGCGATCTCGTCGATGTACGTGTCGCGTTGCTCGGGCGTCAACAAGGACTGCATGACCGAGACCGAGCGCGAGGCGTCAGGCACATAGATCACCGGGCCTTCATAGTGCGGGGCGATCTTGACTGCCGTATGCGCGCGCGACGTGGTTGCGCCGCCGATCAGTAATGGGGTCTTCAGGCCGCGGAAATGCGCGTCGCGCTGCATCTCCCTCGCCACATGCGCCATCTCTTCAAGCGAGGGCGTGATCAGGCCCGAGAGCCCGATGATGTCGGCGTTCTCCGCCTTGGCCATGGCAAGGATCTCGGTCGCCGGCACCATGACGCCCATGTTCACTACTTCGAAGTTGTTGCACTGCAGCACCACCGAGACGATGTTCTTGCCGATATCGTGCACATCGCCCTTGACGGTAGCGATCACTACCTTGCCCTTGGGCTTGGCGACCACGCCCGTGCGCTGCTCCTCGGCGAGTTTCTCTTCCTCGATGAACGGGATCAGGTGCGCCACTGCCTGCTTCATGACGCGTGCGGATTTCACTACCTGTGGCAGGAACATCTTGCCTTGGCCGAAGAGTTCACCGACGACGTTCATGCCATCCATCAACGGTCCTTCGATGACGTTGATCGGGCGTCCGCCACTGGCCATGATGGCCTGGCGGGCTTCCTCGGTGTCCTCGACGATGAACTCGGTGATGCCATGCACCATGGCATGTTCCAGGCGCTTGTTGACCGGCACCGGGTTTTCCGGTGTGCCGCGCCATTCCTGGATCGAGGCTTCCTTCTTGCCGTCCGCCTTCAAGGTGCCGGCGAATTCGATCATGCGCTCGGTGGCATCCGGCCGGCGGTTGAGCACCACGTCCTCGACCCGTTCGCGCAGTTCCGGGTCCAGATCGTCGTAGACGCCCATCATGCCGGCATTGACGATCCCCATGGTCATGCCCGCCTTGATGGCGTGGTAGAGGAATACGGTATGAATCGCTTCGCGTGCCGGGTCGTTGCCACGGAAGCTGAAACTCACGTTGGAGACACCCCCGGAGATCTTGGCATGCGGCAGGTTCTGCTTGATCCAGCGCGTAGCGTTGATGAAATCGACTGCGTAATTGTTGTGTTCTTCGATCCCGGTCGCGATGGCGAAGATGTTGGGGTCGAAGATGATATCTTCCGGCGGGAAATCGATCTCGTTCACGAGCAGGTCGTAGGCACGCTTGCAGATCTCGGTCTTGCGCTCGAAGGTATCGGCCTGACCCTTTTCATCGAAGGCCATGACGATGACTGCGGCACCGTAACGGCGGCATAACTTAGCCTGCCGCAGGAATTCCGTTTCGCCTTCCTTCATCGAGATGGAGTTGACGATGGCCTTGCCTTGCACACACTTGAGGCCGGCTTCGATGACTTCCCATTTGGAGGAGTCGATCATGATCGGCACACGGGCGATATCGGGCTCTGAGGCGATCAGGTTGAGGAAGTGGGTCATGGCCTTGACCGCATCCAGCATGCCCTCATCCATGTTGATATCGATGATCTGGGCGCCGTTCTCCACCTGCTGACGCGCGACGCTGAGGGCTTCCTCGTATTGCTCGTTGATGATCAGGCGCGCGAAGGCCTTGGAGCCGGTGACGTTGGTGCGCTCGCCGACATTGACGAATAGCGAGCTGTCGTCGATGACGAACGGTTCCAGGCCGGACAGGCGGGTCGCTACCGGCACTTGCGGGATGCTGCGTGGCTTGACCACCGTGACCTCGCGCGCGATGGCGGCGATATGGGGCGGTGTCGTGCCGCAACAGCCCCCGGCGATATTGACGAAACCGCTCTCGGCGAACTCCTTCAATAGCGAGGAGGTGACGTCCGGCGTCTCGTCGAAACCAGTGTCGCTCATCGGGTTCGGCAAGCCGGCGTTCGGGTAGATGCAGACGTAGGTATCCGAGATCTGCGCCAGCTCTTCCGCATAAGGACGCATCAAGGTCGCGCCCAGCGCACAATTGAGACCGATGGTCAGCGGACGCGCATGGCGTACCGAGTTCCAGAAGGCCGCGACCGTCTGGCCGGAGAGGATGCGCCCGGAAGCGTCTGTCACGGTACCCGACAACATGATGGGCAGGCGTTTGCCGCTCTCCTCGAAGAAGGTATCGATGGCGAACAGCGCAGCTTTGCAGTTCAGAGTATCGAAGATGGTCTCGACCATGAAGATATCGACGCCTCCTTCGGCCAGGCCTCGGGCTTGTTCGAGATAAGCCGCCACCAGCTGATCGAAGCTGACGTTACGCGCGGCCGGATCGTTGACGTCCGGCGAGATGGAGGCGGTCTTGGGTGTCGGCCCGAAGGCGCCAGCGACGAAACGCGGTTTATCGGGCGTGCTGTATTTATCGCATGCCGCACGCGCCAGTCTGGCGGCTCCGGCGTTCATCTCATGGACGAGATGCGCCATGTGGTAATCGTCCTGCGCCACACTGGTCGCACCGAAGGTATTGGTCTCGATGATGTCAGCGCCTGCAGCCAGATATTGTTCGTGGATCTCCTGGATGATGTGCGGTTGCGTCAGGGTCAGCAACTCGTTGTTACCCTTGAGGAAGATCTCGCGATGCCCCGCTGGCGCGACGAAATCCGCGAAACGCTCGCCACGGTATTCCTGCTCACCCAGCTTGTACTGTTGGATCATGGTCCCCATGGCGCCATCCAGGATCAGGATGCGTTGTGCGAGTATTTCGCGCAGTCTGCGCTCAGTGGGGGAGATTTGATCCGGTTTCATTCAGGGTCTCAATGGCTTGATGTGACCACATCGAATACTGCGAGTGTGGCTTAAACCGTTAATTATAAAGTACACCGTCGCTTCAAGCATCATTGATGCTTCTGCAAGCACCTCACAGCACGATGCGAATGGTGTCGTCAGGCGATACTCACTCCCATCCAGTAGCCGACCCAGTAGGTCAGCAACCCGGCGGCGCCTCCGATGAGGAGCATACGTAGCCCGCCCAGCAACGCATTGCGCCCGGTGAACAAGGACAGCATCAGGCCGATGAGGAACAATCCAGTGGCGGTGAACCCGATGGAGAATTGCAACGTGGCATGAGCCATACCGACGACATAAGGCAACAAGGGGATGGCGCCGCCCACCATGAAGGCAAGAAATGAGGAGATCGCCGCCAGCCAGGGCGACCCGAGATCGTCCGGATTCAAGCCCAACTCCTCCCGCGCCAACGTATCGAGGCCGACTTCCGGGTCGGCCATCATACGGTCCGCCAGCGCCTTCGCTTCCGCTTCGGTCATGCCGCGCGCACGGTAGATCAGCGCTAGCTCCGTAGCTTCTTCTTCTGGATACTGCGCCAGCTCTGCACGCTCAAGGCCGATCTGGTATTCGAACATCTCGCGCTGCGAGCGCATGGAGATGTATTCCCCCGCGGCCATCGAAAAGGCGCCGGCCAGCAGGCCTGCAAGCCCAGTCAACAGGATCACGCTATTGCTACTAGCTGCACCGGCGACGCCCATCACCAGACAGGCGATCGAGACCAGCCCATCGTTGACGCCGAACACGGCTGCGCGCAACCCGCCACTGTTACCGGTGGAACGATGACTAGCGCCGACCTCTTCCACCGATTGCGGTAAAGGGTGGAATCCCGCCTTGCGATCACCTGCATAGATGGAGAGGCCGCGTATCTTCATGGCCGCCAGCACCGGCTTCAAGCGCTGCGGGCCCAATAGCCGGATCAATGCAGATACGCAACGTGCCCGGGTATCCGGCTGATAATGCACTGGCAAGATAAGTCCGAGCTTGGCGGCTTCTTCCACCCAAAGTGACGCCTGCTTCTCGGCCTCTTCCGCCAGTGCGGAGAACAGTTGTTTCCTGTGAGACAGCGGATCCCTCAGCGAGATCGCGCGGTAGAGATATGCCGAGCGGCATTCATGCTGCCAGCCCTGCAACAGATCGGATGAGGTCAATGCCATCGCTATCGCTCGAAACGCCGATATTGCACGGCCTCGGCGATATGGGCGGCTTTGACGCCGTCTTCGCCCGCGAGGTCTGCCACGGTGCGCGCGACTTTTAGGATCCGATGGTAAGCGCGCGCCGACAGGTTGAGCTTGCTGAGGGCCTGTTTCAGCAGGCCCTGCCCTGCCGCATCGGGTGTGCAGTGCAGATCGACCTCGCTAGCGCTCAGCTGGCTATTGGCTTTGCTTTGTCGGGATAGCTGTCTATCCCGGGCGGCTTGTACACGCTGCTGCACTTGCGCGCTGAATTCGGCGTGGGTGATGGTCGTCAATTCATCTTCGCGCAAGGCAGGCACCTCAATATTAAGGTCGATACGATCGAGCAGTGGGCCCGAAATCCTGCCACGGTAACGTGACACCTGATCCGGCGTGCAACGGCACTTATTGTTGTGGTGTCCGAGATAACCGCATGGACAAGGGTTCATGGCAGCGATCAACTGAAAACTCGCAGGAAAGTCCGCCTGCCTGGCCGCACGCGAGATGGTGATACGGCCCGATTCCAGGGGCTCGCGAAGCACCTCGAGCACTTTGCGATCGAACTCGGGCAGCTCATCCAGGAACAGCACCCCGTGATGCGCCAGCGAGATCTCACCGGGGCGGGGAATGCCTCCGCCACCGACCAAGGCGACGCCGGATGCAGTGTGATGCGGGGCGCGAAAGGGCCGTCGACGCCATTGCTCGGTGCGATATGCACCATTCAAGGACTGGATGGCCGCCGATTCCAGCGCCTCCTGATCCGTCATCTCCGGCAGGATGCCGGGAAAACGACTGGCGAGCATGGATTTCCCGGTACCAGGCGGGCCTGTCATCAGCATGCTGTGTGAACCGGCAGCCGCCACTTCCAGGGCGCGCTTGGCCATGGCCTGCCCCTTGACTTCACTGAGGTCAGGGTAACTGAGGGTTTGCGTTACCAGGGTTGGTTGATGCTGCTCGAGTCGGGTGTGGCCCAGCAGGTGCGCACAGACCTCCAATAGGCTACGCGCAGGCAGGATGCGAGCTTCCTTGACCAAGGCAGCTTCCGGGGCGTTATCTATGGGCAGGATGAACGCACGCCCATGGTGGTAAGCCTTGCAGGTCATGGCAAGTGCGCCGCGGATCGGTCGTAGCTCGCCAGTCAAG
This sequence comes from uncultured Methylotenera sp., assembly GCA_902168195.1. Lineage (GTDB taxonomy): Bacteria > Pseudomonadota > Gammaproteobacteria > Burkholderiales > Methylophilaceae > CABHOJ01. Next base: position 10,732 of record CABHOJ010000078.1, on the reverse strand, counting down.
GCCAGCTCGCCGGCAAACTCGTAATCGGATAAAGCATCAGGTGGAATCTGACCGGATGCGGCCAATATCCCCAGGGCGATAGGCAGGTCGTAGCGACCGCTCTCCTTCGGCAGATCGGCGGGCGCCAGGTTGACTGTGATCCTGCGTGCCGGGAATTCGAATTGCGAGGTTTGCAACGCGGCTCGCACGCGATCCTTGCTCTCTTTGACCTCCGCTTCCGGCAGACCGACGATGGTGAAGCTAGGCAAGCCGTTGGCCAGATGCGCTTCCACCACCACTTCTGGTGCATCCATACCGGCCAGCGCACGACTGCGAAGGACTGCAAGACTCATGGTTCAGACGCCTATTTGTTGTTTTTCTGCAACAGATCCTCTAATTCGGCCTGTTTCGCTTCCAGCAATTCCAGCTTTTGCCTTGTACGCCGCAATAAATCGGCCTGTACGTCAAATTCTTCCCGACTCACAAGCTCCAATTTGGTGAACGCGCCCTGTAATAGTGCACGAAGATTCTTTTCCATGTCCGCCGCTGGCGAGGATTTTGTTATCTCTCTAATTCTGCTGGATAAATCTTCGAAAAACTGGGTGTTAATCATCGTTTTCTCCTGTGTTTTGCGGCCAGTCTAGCAGGTTTTTGGTGCATGCCACTATGCAATAACGCACCATTAGTGTGCAATAGTCTTTTATAAACAACAATATAATTACATTGCTTGACGTACATGTTTATTTTAGCATCGTAACCGCATGTTTCTCATTGTTTTGTTTGTTTGGCATGAGTGTTGCTTGCTGATTGTTGCTCGATTTTGTTTGTTTTTTTATTTTTAACTTGAAAGGAAATACCATGCGTAAATCGCTAATGGTGGCGGCTTTGCTGGGTACATTCGCAGCACCTGCTGCTGTAATGGCTGAAGAGGCTGCTGCTCCAGCATCCCCTCATACAATCTCCTATAACGTTGGTCTTTACAGCCAATACATCTTCCGTGGCCTGACCCAGACTGCTGAAAAGCCAGCGCTGCAAGGTGGCGTTGACTACTCCCACGCTAGCGGCTTCTACGCCGGTATGTGGGGTTCCAACATCAGCTGGCTGCAGGACTTCGGTGCTTATAGCGAATCCAGCGCTGAGATCGACGTTTACGGTGGTTACAAGAACACGATCGGCGAAACCGGCATCAGCTATGACGTTGGCTTGCTGCAGTACTACTATCCAGGTAACGTGAAGTCCGGCTTCACGAACGCCAACACCACCGAAGTCTACGGTGCGTTGGGCTGGAAGTGGATCACCGCCAAGTACTCCCATGCGCTGACCAACGCTTTCGGCGTGGCCGACAGTAAAGACACCTACTACGCTGAGTTGAATGCTCTGGTACCTATCATGGATACCGGCATCTCCATCATCGCTCACGTAGGTAAGCAAGAGTTCGACGGTAGCGGCAACGACATCGCCTCCTATTCCGACTGGAAGCTGGGCGCGACCAAGGGCTGGGATAACGGTATCAATGTTGGTGGTTACTACACCGACACCGATGCCGACAAGGGTTTCTACACCCCAGTCAATGCCGGCGGCAAAGTGGGCGAATACATCGGCAAAGAGCAATTCACCGTATTCGTTCAAAAGACCTTCTAATCTAGGTTAGTGGTACAGGGATAAGGCGGATGAGCAACCCGCCTTATCACTTTCAAATACTCATCAGGAGACACGCATGAAATTCGTATCCGCGATTATCAAGCCGTTCAAGCTTGACGAGGTACGGGAAGCGCTTTCCGCCATTGGCGTTCAGGGCATCACCGTTACCGAAGTTAAAGGTTTTGGCCGTCAAAAAGGGCACACCGAGTTGTATCGTGGTGCCGAATATGTCGTCGACTTTCTGCCCAAGGTAAAACTAGAAGTCGCCATCAAAGACGATATGCTCGACCAAGTCATTGAAGCCATTGAAAAGTCTGCGACCACCGGCAAGATCGGTGATGGCAAGATCTTCGTCTTCAATCTCGAGCAGGTTTACCGTATCCGTACCGGCGAAACCGGTCCAGACGCGCTCTAAGGGGAGATGTCATGAAAAAGATTCTATCGATGATCGCTTTGGCAACAGTGCTTGGCTTTAGCGGCCTGAGCTTTGCCGAAGACGAAATGCCTGCAGTTGATGCGCCAGTAGCAACCGAAGCGGCCCCGGCTGAAGCGATGCCTGCAGAAGCGGCACCTGCTGCCGAAGAAGCTGCCCCTACACTGGATTCAGGCAGTACCGCTTGGATGATCGTTGCGACCGTGCTGGTCCTGGCCATGATCATTCCTGGTCTGGCGTTGTTCTACGGCGGTCTGGTACGTACCAAGAACATGCTGTCCGTCCTGATGCAAGTCTTCGTCAGCTGCTCCATGGTCTCCGTGCTATGGGTAGTCTATGGTTACAGTCTGGCATTCACGGATGGCGGTGGTCTCAATGGCTACATCGGCGGACTGAGTAAGGCTTTCCTGTCTGGCGTGACTAGCGAGTCCCTCAGTGGCGTGATTCCAGAGTATGTATTCCTCACCTTCCAGCTGACCTTCGCTGCCATCACACCGGCACTGATCGTCGGTGGTTTCGCAGAACGTATGAAGTTCTCTGCCGTGCTGGTCTTCCTGGCACTGTGGGTCACGTTCGTCTACATCCCGATCGCGCACATGGTCTGGGGTGGCGGTATCCTGGCTGAACTGGGTGCAAAAGACTTTGCAGGCGGTACGGTCGTTCACATCAATGCTGGTATCGCAGCGCTGGTTGGTGCCATCGTCATCGGCAAGCGTATCGGTTACGGCAAGGAAGCCATGCCTCCGCATAGCATGGTGATGACCATGATCGGTGCTTCCTTGCTGTGGGTGGGCTGGTTCGGTTTCAACGTAGGCAGCGAACTGGCTGCAGACGGCACCGCTGGCCTGGCACTGGTGAACACGCAAGTCGCGACTGCAGCCGCAGTATTGGGCTGGATCCTGGTTGAATGGATCGCACGCGGCAAGCCTTCCATGCTGGGTGGCGCTTCCGGCGCTGTTGCCGGTCTGGTTGCCATCACACCGGCCTGCGGCTTCGTTGGCCCGATGGGCGCGATCATCCTTGGCTTCGTTGCCAGTGTGATCAGCTTCTGGGCAGTCACTTCCCTCAAGGGTAAGCTGGGTTACGACGACTCCCTGGACGTCTTCGGCATCCACGGTGTAAGCGGCCTGATCGGCGCCATCGGCACCGGTATCCTGATGGACTCCGCGCTTGGCGGCGTTGGGTATGCTGAAGGCATCACCATGGCTTCCCAAGTCACCACCCAAGCGATCGCTTGCGGCGTGACCATCGTCTGGTGTGGCGTGATCAGCTATATCCTGTTCAAGATCGTCGACATCCTCATCGGCCTGCGCGTCAGCGAAGAATCCGAGCGTGAGGGTCTGGACACCACTGAACACGGTGAACGCGCTTACTACTACTGATCTCCTGATTAGTTGTTAGCGAATGAAGCGGGCAAGCGATTGCCCGCTTTTTCTTTGTCCATCCTTGGCGCACTGATGCGGTGCGAATCGCCCCATCATGACCCCTTTCAATCACGCTACCCGTCGATGAAGCCGCTATTGACGGGGACTTTTACTTGGCACGGCAATTGCTAATTACTAATCAAGCAAAATCTGTTTCTTCATCGTCGCGCGATACTGAACAAATTCTGCTCGGTTCCATGCATTTATCTCCTCCTCTTCGGGCGCACCTAGCGCCCGTTTTTTTCGCCTGATGGAGTCAACTAGGCTAAAATCCAGCACATCCCTTTACTGGTACATGTATGGTCCCGCATCTCACTACCGCATTGAATGGCCCCTTGCTTGAACTGGAAAAGCGCATGCTGGCAGCCATGCCCGACATCGAGCACTGGTTCCGCACACAGTGGCAGGAACACACGGTGCCTTTCTACGCGTCCGTCGACTTGCGCAACGCAGGATTCAAACTGGCACCCGTAGATACCAACCTGTTCCCCGGCGGCTTCAATAATCTGAACCCGGACTTTCTGCCGCTATGTGTGCAGGCCGCGATGTCCGCAGTAGAAAAGATCTGCCCGGACGCACGACGCCTGCTAGTGATCCCTGAGAATCACACCCGCAATACCTATTACTTACGTAACGTCGCCGCATTGACCAACATCCTCAGGCAAGCGGGGATGGAGATCCGTATCGGCAGCATCGCGCCTGAGATCACGGAAGCCACCTTGCTCGATCTGCAGGATGGACATACATTGCAGCTTGAGCCTGTACAACGTAAGGGCAACCGCCTGGTGCTAGACGGTTTCGATAGTTGCGCGATCCTGCTCAACAACGATCTCTCGGGTGGCATACCTGATATTTTGCAAGGCCTGGAACAAGACTTGATCCCTCCGTTGCACGCCGGCTGGGCGACCCGCCGCAAGTCCCAGCATTTCAGCGCTTACAATCAAGTGGCTAGCGAGTTCGCGAAGCTGCTCGATATCGATGAGTGGCTCATCAACCCCTATTTCGACACCTGCAGCGAGATCGACTTCCATGCCCGTACCGGCGAAGCCTGCCTGGCGAGCCGGGTCGAGAAGCTATTGGAGCAGATCCGCGTCAAGTATGCCCAGTACGGCGTGACCCAGGAGCCCTTCGTCATCGTCAAAGCCGATGCCGGCACCTATGGCATGGGCATCATGACGGTGAAGAGTCCGGATGACGTGCGCGACCTCAATCGCAAGCAGCGCAACAAGATGTCCGTAGTGAAAGAAGGCCTGCAGGTTAATGAAGTCATCATTCAGGAAGGCGTCTACACCTTCGAGAACTTGAACGACGCGGTCGCGGAACCTGTCGTCTACATGATCGATCATTATGTGGTCGGCGGCTTTTACCGGGTGCACACTGGCCGCGCAGTGGATGAGAACCTGAACGCCCCCGGCATGCATTTCGTACCTCTGGCTTTCGAGAGTGCATGCTCGTTGCCGGACCGCTCCGCGGCCCCCGATGCCGCACCGAACCGCTTCTACGCCTATGGTGTCGTGGCGAGACTTGCTTTGCTGGCAGCATCGATCGAGCTCGAGACCCACGACCCGGAACGATAAGCCATGCGTTTGCTGTTCATCCTCGACCCACTCGAACAACTGAAGACCTATAAGGACACCAGTGTCGCCTTGATGCGGGAAGCGGACAAGCGCGGTCATGAGATATACACGGCCATGCAGAGTGACTGGCTGTTGCGCCATGCGCAGGTGATGGTCAAGGCCAGCACGTTCAGTTTTACGGATGGCGCTAATTGGTATGTTTCCGGAACGGCTATTGAAACGCCGCCAGCCGCATTCGACGCCATCTTGATGCGCAAGGATCCGCCATTCGATAACGAGTATCTCTATAGCACCTATCTGCTTGAGCTGGCAGTCAAACAGGGGGCCAAGGTCTATAACGATCCGGTGGCGATCCGTGGCTGGAACGAGAAACTCTCGATCGCGAGATTCGCCGAGTTCGCGCCGTCATTCATCGTCACCCCCAATATCACGCTGATACGAGATTTCCTCAAGACGCACGGCGATATCATCGTCAAGCCACTGGATGGCATGGGCGGCAGCGGTGTATTCCGCTTGCGCACCGACGATGCGAATATCGGTGTCATCCTCGAAACCATCACGCACTTCGGCGAGCGTACCGTGATGGCACAACGCTATGTGCCGGAGATCACATCAGGCGACAAGCGCATCATCATGATCGATGGCAAGCCCCTGCCATACGCACTGGCACGCATTCCGCAAGGTGGCGAAACCCGAGGCAACCTGGCCGCAGGCGGCAAAGGCGTCGCACAGCCATTGAGCGATCGTGACCTTGAGATCGCCTCGCATATCGGGCCGGCGCTGCGGGAGCATGGCCTATTCCTGGTCGGTCTCGATGTGATCGGCGATTACCTAACCGAAGTCAACGTGACCAGCCCGACGGGCATGGTCGAGATTGCAGCACAGACCGACTGCGATCCTGCAAGCCTGTTCATGGACGCGCTTGAAGATTCATGCGCCTCTTCCTGACCTGTTGTCTGCTGCTACTGAGCGCATGTAGCAGGGAACCGCTTTACCACAGTCAGAGCTATGTGTTCGGCACGCTGGTGGACATCAGCATCTACGGCGAGGATCAGCAGCGCGCACAAGCTCTGAGCGATCATGTCTTCAAGGATTTCCAGAAGCTGCACGATCGACTCCACGCCTGGCAGCCGAATAGCGAACTCAGCAGGCTGAACCAGTCATTCGCCGCCGGGACCGAACCCGTAGTTATCGACGATGCACTAGCCAGTATGATTGAGGAGGCTACGGCTTGGTCTGTCCGCTCCGGCGGGCGATTCAACCCTGCGATCGGCCATTTGATCCAGCAGTGGGGATTCCAGCGCGATGAGTTCACCCCCGTGGCGATCGACGATGCCGCCATCGGCAAACTGGTGGCGGCCAAACCGCAAATGACGGATATCGTGATCCAGGGACAGCAGGTGTATAGCAAGAACCCTGCCGTCAAGCTGGATCTTGGCGGCTATGCAAAAGGTTACGCCTTGGACCGTGCGGCTGACTACCTGCGGTCGGAAGGTGTCCGGCACGCATTGGTCAACATCGGCGGGAACATCATTGCGCTCGGAAAGCACGGCGAGCATGCCTGGCGCGTCGGCATCCAGCATCCCAGAAAACCCGGCCCGATCGCTACGCTAGATCTGGAAGATGGATGGGCGATCGGCACTTCGGGCGACTATCAGCGCTATTTTGAACAGGACGGCAAACGCTATTGCCATCTGATCGACCCTGCGACCGGATATCCTGCCGACCAGACACAATCCGTGACCATCCTGGTTCCTCCATCAGATAACAACGGCGTAGTCTCGGACGTAGCATCAAAACCGATCTTTCTGGCCGCTCCTGCTGAGCGCGTCGATGCATCCAAACGCATGGGCATCGACCATGTGATGTTGATCGACGCGACAGGCCGCATATTGGTGAGCGTCGATATGGCAAAGAAGCTACGATGGGTAGAGCAGGATGTCATCGCGCAACCCCTTCTCTAACCAAAGACCGCTGTGGGGAGACTGGCTGGTGTTGGCCTGCGCGCTGATCGTGGTCGCGTTCACCTTCTATCGATTCTGGCAGAACGAAACGGCGGGGAAACTGGTGATTCGGCAAGGTGACAGGGTCTTCGCCAGTTACAGCCTGGACCAGGACCGCACGCTGGATATCCATGGCCCGCTGGGTAACTCCAGAGTGGAGATCGCTCATGGCAAGGTACGATTTTCCAGTGCCCCTTGTACCAACCAGTACTGTGTGCACCATGGCTGGCTCAGCAAGGTGGGGCAGGTCGCCATCTGCCTACCGAATCAGGTCAGTCTTGAGCTAATAGGCGCGAAGAGACCGTATGACTCGCTCAACTATTGAAATGGCGACACTTGCATGAAGATCAGTACCACGGTTGAAGATCATCGTATCGCCAAGTTGACCGCGATCGCGATCGGCCTGCACCTCATCGAGTCCATCGTCCCCTCACCCTTGCCCGGGGTAAAGCCTGGGATCGCCAACATCATCACGCTCTACGTGCTCTATCGTTACGGCTTAGGCACGGCAGCATGGGTGAGCATGTTGCGGATATTTGCAGCGAGTCTGCTGCTCGGACAATTCCTGTCCCCGACGTTCTTCTTGAGTCTGGGTGGTGGTGTGTTCAGCCTTGGCGCACTATGGGTAGGTTATCAGTTACCCCGCCAGTGGTTCGGGCCCATCAGCCTCAGCGTGCTGTCGGCTTTTGCGCATATCGCGGGTCAATTGCTGATCGTTTGGCTTTGGCTGATCCCGCACACTGGGATCAGCTACCTGATCCCAGTATTCGCATCTGCGGCGTTGTTGTTCGGCATCATCAACGGCCTGATCGCGGCCAGGCTATTGCAGCAACCCCCGTCAACTACCTGACCAGTTCTCTCCAGCCGGTTCTACGAGATTGCGTACCCCCCGGATTGGTCTGGATCGCCAGCGTGGTCTTGCCCCCACCGGCATCGGTGGATACAGCTTTCAACTGGCCGGTCGGCAAGCGGAAGATCACGATACCGACGGTGATCCCTGCTTGCTGCTTGGATCCCAATGAGCCTGATACAGCCAGACCGTTAGAGTAATTGAACTGATAGATCCAGCTCGTACCCCCAACGGAACAGGCATTGTTCACTGGCGTATTGGTTGCCACGACAAGCGTACCCAGCACCAACTGCGGATCGATATTCACCCGCTCGCCGGATTCCGGGAAGTCTGCGAACCAGCCACCTAAACTCCAATCCACAGCGCCGCCGGTCACCGAGGCGGAGGTTCCAGTCTGCGTGATGGTTCTTAACGTCAGCGCACGGCTCGAGTAGGCAGTATTGTCATCCCGTATCGCGTAGATCGACTGGGTCTGGGTATTGGCCAAATCCGACGCCCCAAGGTACTTACCGGTTCCCACGAATATCACGTAATCCGTGATATCGGGCACCTTGCCGATCTCAGGCGCTGTGGTGATCGGTTGCGCCTGGTTGGCCGCGTTCACCAGCGTGGACATTTTGAAGACACTGATCGGATTCGTCTTCAGATTGAATTTCCACAAATTACCGAGCAAATCACCGCCGAAGATCGCATCCGCACTGGCATCGATATCGCCATTCACAGTCAGCGCACTGATCTTGGCCAGCCCACTCGGCGTGGTCGAGTCACCCACGCCTGTGGTGACCTTTTCCAGGATCGCGCCGGTCAGTGCATTCAGTACGTAGAGGTAGCCCTGCCCAGTCCCCGCGCTGACATTGTTGTATCCGGAAGTGACCGTGACTGTCCACTTGCCCGCATTGGCATTGCCTGTGGGCATCTTGCCGATGACCGGGTTACCGTAGGTATAACCCAAGTCTGCATCGTTGACGGCACAACCTGTATTACAGAACTCCCACAGGGCTTTGGGGGTGCTTGGATTCGTGACATCCAAGGCATAGTAGCCCCGGCCGCCACCGTTTAAGCCTCCAACCAGAATCGTCTTCCAGACGTTGGCCGTGGTGTCATAGATATCCATCACTTGCGGAGAGCCATCGACAAAAAACTGGTGCACAGCCCCATAATTCTTGTCTGCAAGCTTGTACATCTGAGGCATGACAGGTTGTGGTACATAGGCCCATACCTCAGCACCGGTGTCTGCATTGAGCGCATGCAGCATACCGTCGTTGCCTGCAATGTAGAGCATGCCCTGCCGGGTCAGATTGGCGGCTTTGAACGCGCCATATTCAGACCCGACAGCGGTCGTGTCGGTAAAATTGAACCGGGGTGCCTTAACGAATGCGGGGGTCGCGTTCACTGTATCTCCAAGCACGTGCTCACGGTCGCGGAATGCCTTATCCAGAGAGGTCAGGTTCCCCTCATGCGTGCTGGACCCACGCAAGAATTCCACCATGCGCTCGCCGTTGTTGGCGATGGTCTTGGCACTATCATCCAGCGTCGCGCATTGAGACATGGCTTCAGGTGTACATTTGCTGCTGAAATAAGCCTGCTCGGTGGCATTCATGTTGGCCCAGGTGAAGGCCTCACGCTTGTTGGTATCGGCGGACTCGAACTTGTAGATGACCCGGGTATTCGCAGCGGCTTGCGCGTCGAGCTGCGTCTGGGCCGACCATACGGCCGTCGAGCTGACGTTACCCGTTTGCGTGTCGATGGTTTGCGCAACCACTTCACCATCCCAGAATACAGTTCGATAAGTCGAACTGAAGATGAAGTTGTCCGTCTCGGTGATGTTAGGGCTACTGGTCGCCGAGGCTGCCGCCGCCCCCGTTCTGGCACTTACACCTGCCAGCGAAGTTCTTAGCCCGGTAGTGAGGCTGCTCGGATCCTTGGCACTGAAGTAGATACCCCGACCGTTCACCGCCGCATGCCATAGGTCATCCAGCGCGGTTTCATCGTCTGCATAGGGTCTTGGCCAGTTCTTGGTGCCCGCCTTGATCTGAGAGAAATCGCCGATGGTGGCGCTTTCATAATCAGGCCTGTATGTCAGCGAGCCGTCCAGCCCGAGACCCAGAGTGAAAGTCGTCATGTGCTGATGGGGTGCGCTATCCTTACTAGTCGTAGGCACGTTGTTAGTCAAACCCGTGCGCAAGTCATTCTTGTAGTAGTACATCGCCACATCCGCCAGCGTATTGCTGGCACCACTCACGTTACCGTCATAGGCGCCCACGGCCCGCGTTGAGTAGCCAGAATCGGCGTTATCCTGGTTGCCGATGCCAGTTGAATCGTTGAGATCCACACCTTCATTGCCATTCCAGTAGCCGTCGGTAGTCAACAACGCAAAGTTCTGTTGGCAGGAATACTCGATAGGATCTTCCGACATACCGCTATTGATGTCGTCGGTCTGGCCAGCATAATGACGGCCTACCCGTGACAGCGCCTCTCTCAGCGGTGTCCCGCCATTGGAGCTTTGTGCGTAAAGTTTTTTGAACCAGGCTTCTTTCTGGGTCGCGTCGAAGGAGCTGATCGGCAGATACTTACTAGAGGAAACAGGATCGTTTGGATTGATCGTGATGAACCCGACACGGTAAGCACTATCCACTGAACTGAAGGCACGGCCCGCCGCACTCTTCATGGTGTACATCCGCGTACGATAGTAGGCATACCAGTTCGCGAAATTGGTCATCTCTTCGTCATAGGTACACGTCGTCCCGGCACAATCCTGTCTCTTATACACATCTCCGAGCCCACGAGACTCCTGAGCATCTCGTATGCCGTCTTCTGCTTGAAAA
>CABHOJ010000077.1 GCA_902168195.1 uncultured Methylotenera sp. | reverse complement strand
CCCATAGAGTGCATGAAAGCTGGGGTCAAACCGCTTTGCCAGTCGTTGCAATGGACGATATCCGGTAGCCAGTGCTTGAGTGGGCTGGCAGGGGCGCTCAGGATCGCGGCGACCTTGGAGAGGATGCCGAAGCGCAGGGGATTATCCGCCCAGTCGAGGCCGGTCTCGTCGACATAAGGACCGCCCGCCCGCTCGTACAGGCTGGGAGCCGAGATCGCCATTACCGGGACTTTTGTGCCGGGCATCTCACCCTGGATCAATTCGATGCTGCCGATCACAGGTAGATCTTCGAGGGTGGCGATGCGATGGGGGGCGACCAGCTTTTGCAGTACGGCAGGATATCCGGGGATCAGCAGCCTGACATCGGCGCCTAATGCACGTAACGCCGCCGGGAGCGAACCGCTGACATCAGCCAAGCCGCCGGTCTTGATCAAGGGATAGGCTTCGGAACTTACAAATAGGATACGCAATTTTAATCTCTGAATGAACGTTCAGGCGGCGGCTCGGTGCAAGGTGGGACAGGCCGCTTCTTGTCTGAGTGGTTGCCCTGCATCATACTGGCGGCAGTTCAGTGAATCAAGGCGGGATGTGCATGAGTTATATGGGATTTGTCGCGATCGGTGTCGGTGCGGCGCTCGGCGCCTGGGGGCGATGGCTGTTGGGCCTGTGGCTGAATCCGGTCTTCGCCGCCTTGCCTTTGGGGACACTGGTCGCCAACCTGGTCGGCGGTTACCTGATGGGGCTGGCGATAGGCGCATTCGCGATCGGATACGTCGCCAGTGCCGAATGGCGCTTGTTCATCACGACCGGTTTCTTGGGTGGCTTGACCACCTTCTCGGCCTTCTCGGCGGAAGCCATGGGTATGTTGACCGAGCAGCAGTATGGCTGGGCTACAGCGCATGTCCTGGGTCACGTGCTCGGTTCGCTGCTGATGACCGCTGCCGGGATGTTGACCATCTATCTCGTCAAGCACTGAAGCATCAAGCGTTGATAGGGCTTGCGCACGAACATCAGGAGGGTATTTCCTCACGCCATCGACTTCCCGCAATCAAAAATAGCGAATAGTGATTGATTCATCTAGGGTTTTTTAGCTATAATCGCGGGTTTTCCACCTTGCCTCACCGTCAACGCATAGCGGGAGGCTACTTAAATCCACAAGGAGAAAATATGCGCCATTATGAAGTAGTGTTCATCGTCCATCCGGACCAGAGTGAACAAGTGCCAGCGATGATCGAGCGTTATCGCACACTGGTGACCTCTAACGGCGGTGCCATCCACCGTCTTGAAGACTGGGGCCGCCGCCAACTGGCTTACCCGATCCAGAAGATCCACAAGGCACATTACGTGCTGATGAATATCGAGTGTAATCAAACCGTTCTCGACGAGCTTGAGCATGCCTTCAAGTTTAACGATGCCGTGCTGCGTCACCTGACCGTGAGCGTCGACGAAGCTGTTGTCGCTCCATCCCCGATGATGAAGGAAGAAAAGTCCAAATCATTGCTGGAAAAGGAAGCTGCAGCCCCTGCGCCCGTCGCTGAGGAAGCATCGGCTTAATTGAATAAGCTGGTCGTCACTGGCGAAGTCGTGCAACTAGACACGCTGCGCTACACACCGGCAGGTTTACCGTTGTTGAGTTTTGTCGTGCAGCATCGATCGGAGCAAACAGAAGCCGAGATGCAGCGCAAGGTTGAGTGTGAGGTGCCGGTGATCGCCATAGGCAAGATCGCCGAGCAAGCCAAAGCCATCCAGATGGCAAGCCAGGTGAAACTGGGCGGGTTCCTCGCAAAACGCAGCCTCAAGAGCTCACAGCTGGTTTTACACTTAAACGCATTTGAGATTATTTAAAGGATTCGAATCATGGCACGTGATATGTTCAAACGCCGCCGCTACTGCCGTTTCTCGGCAGAGGGCATCAAGCAGGTCGATTACAAGGATGTGGACCTGTTGAAGGATTTCATCACCGAGAACGGCAAGATCATCCCAGCCCGTATCACCGGTACCAAGGCACGCTACCAGCGTCAACTGACGGTCGCAGTCAAGCGCGCCCGTTTCCTGGCCCTGTTGCCATACACTGACAAGCACTAAGAGGGGACCCGTCATGCAAGTTATTCTGTTGGAAAAAGTCGTGAACCTGGGCAACCTCGGTGACGTCGTCAAGGTGAAGGACGGTTACGGCCGTAACTTCCTGATCCCACAAGGCAAGGCCAAGCGCGCTACCGAAGCCAATAAGGCTGAATTCGCAGCACGCCGCGCTGAGTTGGAGAAGCAACAAGCCGAATTGCTGGCTGCGGCGCAGAAGCGCGCCGAGAAGCTGGCTGGCTACCTGGTGCAAGTGACCCAGAAGGCTGGTGTCGATGGTCGTCTGTTCGGCTCCGTCACCAACTTCGACATCGCCGAGACCCTGACCGCGCAAGGGTTTGAAGTGGCGAAGTCCGAAGTACGCATGCCTAACGGCCCACTGAAGACCATCGGTGACCACCCTGTGAGCATCGCGCTGCATCATGACGTCGTCGTCGACATCACCGTATCGGTGTTGGGCGAGTCCTGATCAAGCCGCCAATATCGGCTGAAAATACCGATTGAAAAAGGCTGCCTCGGCAGCCTTTTTTATTGCCTGCGATTTTGAATGACGACAGCTCATGCCCGGTTTTCCGTTGTTATAATGCGGCATGGCTGACGACTTACTAGAATCCCTCAAACTTCCCCCGCACTCGGTAGAAGCCGAGCAATCCGTCATCGGCGGTCTGTTGCTCGAAAACGATGCACTCGACAAGATCGGGGACGTGCTCAACCCCAACGATTTCTACCGCCACGATCACCGGTTGATCTTCGAGCATATCGCCAAGCTCATCGAGCACAACAAACCGGCTGACATCGTCACGGTGGCGGAATCGCTGGAAAGCAGTGCGGAGCTCTCCGGCGTTGGCGGTATCGCCTATCTGGGCGCGCTGGCACAGAACACGCCGACCGCGGCCAATATCCGACGCTATGCCGAGATCGTCCATGAACGGGCGGTGATGCGCAAACTGGTCGAGGTCGGTTCCGATATCGCCGAAAGCGCCTATAGCCCACAAGGGCGTGATGCCCAGCAACTGCTGGACGAAGCCGAAGCCAAGATCTTCCATATCGCCGAAGGCGGTAAACGCAGTACCCAGGGCTTCCTGGACATCAAGGTGCTGTTGCCGCAAGTGGCCGACCGCATCGATCAGCTCTACCAGCGGGACAACCCGGACGCCGTGACCGGCATCCCCACCGGCTATACCGATCTCGACGAGAAGACCTCCGGCCTGCAACCCGGCGACCTTATCATCGTCGCCGGCCGACCCTCCATGGGCAAGACCGCTTTCTCATTGAATATCGCCGAGAACGTGGCGCTGGATACCGGTTTGCCGGTCGCCGTGTTCTCCATGGAAATGGGCGCGACACAGCTCGCCACTCGGATGATCGGTTCAGTCGGCCGCCTGGACCAGCACAAGATGCGTAACGGCAAGCTGGACGACGAGGATTGGGTGCGCCTGACCTCGGCGCTCGGAAAGCTCAACGATGCCCCTATCTATATCGACGAAGGTGCCGGCCTGAGCTCCTTCGATGTCCGCGCCCGTGCGCGGCGCTTGCATAGACAATGCGGTAAGCTGGGCCTCATCGTCGTGGATTATTTGCAGTTGATGGCGGCACCCGCAGGGCGCCAGAGCGAGAACCGCGCGACCGAGATCTCGGAGATCTCCCGTTCCCTGAAAGCGCTGGCCAAGGAGCTCGATGTGCCGGTCATCGCATTGTCGCAGCTCAATCGGGGCCTCGAACAACGCCAGGACAAGCGTCCGGTCATGTCGGATCTGCGCGAATCCGGGGCGATCGAGCAGGATGCCGACTTGATCCTGTTCATCTATCGCGACGAAGTTTATAACCCGGATTCGGCCGAGAAGGGCAGTGCCGAGATCATCATCGCCAAACAGCGTAACGGCCCGATCGGCAGGGTCATGTTGACCTTCATCGGCGCCAACACCCGCTTCGAGAACGCCGCCCATTCCGGCAATCCCTACTAACTGAATGCGTCCGATCCAAGCCACCATCGATCTGGATGCCTTGCGTCACAATCTGGCAGTCGTGCGCCAGCATGCTGCCAAATCCAAGGTGATGGCGGTGATCAAGGCGAATGGCTATGGCCACGGCCTGCTGCGTGTCGCTGAAGGCTTGAGCCAAGCGGAAGGCTTTGCCGTACTCAATATCGAGGAAGCCATCGCGTTGCGCCAGGCGGGTTACACACAAACCCTACTGCTGCTGGAGGGCCTGTTCTCGGTAGATGAGATCGCAGTGGCTGCGCATTACGCACTGAGTCCAGTCGTGCATCGACTCGACCAGATCCAGATGCTGGCTGCCGCGGCCCCAGCCATCCCGGAACACGTCTTCCTCAAGATCAATACCGGGATGAACCGCCTGGGATTCGCGCAAGCGGGGTTCGATCAGGCACATCACCTGCTGAAAGACATTAACGGGATCCGAGAGATCACCTTGATGACCCACTTCGCGACGGCCGATGAAGCGCCAGGCATCTCGCAGGCCTTGGGCGTGTTCAAGAGGCTCACCGATGGCATCGATACCTCGAAGTCGATCGCGAACTCCGCTTCGATCCTGCGTCATCCCGCAACCCATCTGGAGTGGATACGCCCAGGCATCATGCTGTACGGTGCGACGCCTGTGTCCGCTACGCCTGCAACGAGTTACGGATTACAGCCCGTCATGACGCTGAACAGCGAGGTGATCGCGATGCAGGCCCTGCAACCGGGCGATAGCGTGGGTTACGGCATGCGTTTCACTGCCGAGAAGCCGACCCGCGTCGCCATCGTCGCTTGCGGCTACGCGGACGGGTATCCCCGGCATGCCGGCCTGTGTGTCATTCAAGATCAGCAATCGGGCGCGCCGATCGCCGTTGCTGGAAAGCCTACGCGAACCTTGGGGCGCGTCTCCATGGACATGCTATTTGCCGACGTCACCGATATACCGGAAGCCGATGTCGGCAGTCCTGTGGAATTATGGGGTGCACAGGTGCCGGTCGATGCCGTCGCCGATGCCAGCGGCACGGTGGGTTACGAGTTGCTATGCGCTTTGGCGCCACGCGTGCCGGTGAGGACGATCGGCTGATGGCGAAACAGAAGACGGTCTACACCTGTACCGAATGCGGTGGCCAGGAGCCTAAATGGCAAGGGCAATGCCCGAATTGCGGGCAGTGGAACACGCTGGTCGAAACCATCGCGGAGCCCGCTGCACCGAATCGCTATGCCTCGCTGGCGCAAACCACCGGCTTGCAGAAGCTGGCGGACGTCGAAGCGGCGGAAGTGCCGCGTCATCCCACATCGATCAGTGAGTTCGATCGCGTCCTGGGCGGTGGTCTGGTGCCAGGTGGCGTGGTCCTGATCGGCGGCGATCCCGGTATCGGTAAATCCACCTTGCTCCTGCAAACCCTCTGTCATGTCGGCAAACAGCGTAAGGCCATCTACGTCAGTGGCGAAGAGTCGGCGCAACAGATCGCCATGCGCGCCAAGCGCCTTGGGCTGGATGCGAGCCCGATCGATCTGCTGGCCGAGATCCAGCTGGAAAAGATACTGGCGACCCTGCAGAACCATCGGCCGGATATCGCCGTCATCGATTCGATCCAGACCGTGTACTCCGAAGCGCTGCAATCGGCGCCGGGTTCGGTCGCGCAGGTGCGGGAATGCTCTGCCCAGCTGACACGTGTCGCCAAGCAACTGGGCATCACGGTCATCCTCGTGGGTCATGTGACGAAGGAAGGCTCGCTCGCCGGCCCGCGCGTGCTGGAGCACATCGTCGATACCGTGCTGTACTTCGAAGGGGATCCCAACTCCAGTTTTCGCCTGATCCGCGCTTTCAAGAACCGGTTCGGCGCGGTCAACGAGCTCGGCGTGTTCGCCATGACCGAAAAGGGCCTTCGCGAGGTCAGCAACCCCTCGGCCTTGTTCCTCTCCCACCATACCGAGGAAGTGCCGGGCTCCTGCATTACCGTGACCCAAGAAGGGACGCGTCCCTTGTTGGTGGAAGTGCAGGCGCTGGTCGATGAGGCGCATGCCCCCAACCCCAAACGGCTTTGCGTGGGGCTTGAACAGAACCGGTTGGCGATGTTGCTGGCCGTACTCCACCGTCATGCAGGCGTCGCCTGTTACGACCAAGACGTATTCGTCAACGCGGTGGGTGGCGTCAGGATCAGCGAGCCGGCAGTCGATCTGGCGGTCTTGTGCTCCATCGTATCTTCATTAAAAAACAAGGCATTGAACAACAAACTGATTGTATTTGGTGAGGTTGGGCTGGCGGGAGAGGTGCGGCCGGTACAGCGAGGGCAGGAACGATTGAAGGAAGCGGCCAAACTCGGTTTTACTCATGCGATCGTTCCCAAGGCCAATGCGCCGAAACAGCCGATCAAGGGCATCGAGATCTTTGCGGTCGACAGACTGGAGCAGGCATTGCAGAAGGTCAGGGATATCTAGGGCCTATGGC
>CABHOJ010000076.1 GCA_902168195.1 uncultured Methylotenera sp. | reverse complement strand
GTTGAACTCCAAGCCTTACTATCGATCCGGCCACGTGTTCGTCTATCGTAAGGATAGCGGGTACAACATCACTAATTGGGACTCCCCAGACCTGCGCAAGGGTGTGATCGGCATCGTAGGCCAAAGCCCGGCCACGCGCCCATTAGCTGACCATAACCTGATGGGGAATGCCAAGCCATACCGTATGCAGCGTGACCTCAATCTACCCCCAAGTTACCTGATCGATGACCTGGTAAAAGGCGAAATCGATGTAGCCGTTGCATGGGGTCCGATTGGCGGATATTATGCTAAACAATCGAAAGTGCCGCTGGTAGTCGTACCGATTCCTGAATACGAAGAAACGAATGTTCACGGTAAGGAATACTGGAATATTTCTATTGGTGTTCGCAAGAGAGATAAGGAACGGCTGGCAATGATCCAGGAAGTTCTGGATCGTCGTCAGGCAGATATTCTGAAGATATTGGATGATTTTGGCATTCCGCACGTACCAGTCGTCGAAGGCGACCGGTTAGGTAAAGTCAAGCCCAAGCAGGATCGCGGCGATATAATCCCGAAATCAGAGTAAATACGTGGCCGACGTCAACGATGTCGGCCATGATACGTTTGTACTATTACAAATTGATACATGCTCAGGCAGAATCAAGATGTAATAAAGTTCATACTTGAGGAGATGATATGTTCGGCAACAAAGCAGTCAAGGCAACCCTCGTTGCTTCTTTTCTTACTTTCGTAGGTCTAGCGTTGCCTTTGCAGGCTAGCGCAGCCTGTAACTTAGTTTCCACCAAGGACGGCAGTCCACTTCCTATCAAGGCAGTCGACAGCGATACGCCACAAGCGAAAGAGTTCCTGGAAACCTGCATCAATCCTTACACCAAGATGTACGCTGCCGATCCTGCAGCGGCCAAGGCTGGTAAGAAGAAATTCGGTTATTACTCCTGCACCCAGTGCCACGGCGCTAACGGCGGCGGTCAAGTAGGTCCAAGCATTCTGGATGACCGTTGGCAGTATTCTAAGCACGTGACCGACAAGGGCCTGTTCGAGACTATCGCCGGCGGTAGTAATGGCGGTATGTTTGCTTGGCACCAACAAGTGGCTGGCAATCCTGAACTCGTTCCTACCGATGACATCCTGAAGATCATTGGCTGGTTGCGTACTGAATACAAGGGTGGCGGCGACAAGCCTTGGTTGAAATAACCTAGCACCTGTAGTAGTTTTACGAAACGGCCATTGAGAATCTCAGTGGCCGTTTTTTTATGCGCCGATGATAGTTTCGGGTAAAATTGGATGCTTACTTGGAGGAGAAACATATGAATAAGATTAATTTCAGTCTGGTATGTCTTTTTTCAATCCTTGGTCTGGCTGCTTGTGGTGACAGTGGCTCGGATAAAGCGACTGGCGCCACAGCGGAATCTGCTGGCGGCGGCGAGATGGTCGCCTTTGTCACGACGCAGGACGGTTCGCCCATGCCAATCAAGGCCGAGCTTTTCGATACTCCGCAAGCCAAAGAATTCATGACCACCGGCAAGAACCCATATGTAGGGAATGCCGAAGCCGTTGAAAAGGGCAAAAAGCTCTTTCAACTTTATTCCTGCACGCAATGTCATGGCCCTGACGCCAAAGGTCAAGTTGGTCCTGGCTTGACGGGTCCGGACTATCGCTATCCTAAGGATGCCACCAACAAAGGCATGTTCGAAACCATCTGGCATGGTACGAATGGCGGCATGGGTGCTAAAGGCAAGGGTCTGATGGATCCTTCCGACCCTGCCAATGGGCTCAGCGTTGACGAAACGCTGAAGATCATTGCTTGGGTGCGCAGTCACGGCAGCACTACAGGTAACGAATAATCAGTTCTAACGATTGGAAAAACCAGTTTATGTCATTGGATTCAACTTCAAGCTCATCATTGCATCACGTCGTCATCGTTGGTGGGGGTGCCGGTGGGCTTGAGCTTGCGACGCGCTTAGGCGATAGCCTTGGTCGTAAAGGTAAAGCCCACATCACCTTGATCGATCGTAACAGGACACACGTCTGGAAACCTCTGTTACATGAGATCGCAGCTGGCAGCATGAATCCGGACAAACATGAACTGGAATACCTCGCGCAGGCGCATTGGCACCATTTCTATTTCCGCTTGGGCAATATGGACGGGATCGATCGCGCTAAAAAAGAAGTCTATGTTGCGCCATACCATGATGAGGACGGCGTGGAAGTCATCCCGCGCCGGACGTTCAGATACGATACCCTGATCATCGCTGTTGGCAGTACCACCAACGATTTCGGTATCGCGGGCGCCAGCGAATATTCGATCGCCCTGGATACCCAAGGTCAGGCTGAACGTTTCCATCGCAGGTTGCATAACGCGCTTGTACGGGCGCAGACACAAGTGGAGCCGGTACAGGCGGGGCAACTGGAAGTCGTCATCGTTGGCGCCGGTGCAACCGGTGTCGAGCTCGCCGCAGAGCTGCATAACACGACACGCGAGTTGGCCGCGTACGGCCTGGATAAGATCGATGCCGACCGCGATGTTCGCATCTCCTTGATCGAAGCCAGTGACCGAGTGTTGCCGGCATTGCCGCCTCGGCTCTCGAAGAAGGTCGATAACGAACTTCGCAAGCTGCGTGTGCACCTATATAACGGTGAGCGCGTGACCGAAGTCACCGACAAAGGCGTTTATACCCACAGCGGGCGTTTCATTCCGTCAGAACTGGTGGTGTGGGCGGCAGGCATCAAGGCACCGGATTTCCTGAGTCAGCTGGATGGCCTGGAGACAAATAGACTCAACCAGCTGGTCGTGCATAACACGTTGCAGACCACGGTCGACGAGAACATCTTCGCGTTCGGCGATTGCGCTGCGTGCCCGTGGCCAGGCCATGATGAGAATGTGCCGCCACGCGCGCAGGCCGCTCATCAGCAGGCTTCCATGCTGGTCAAGACCGTGAAGCGCCGGATCGCTGGCAAACCGCTGCCAGAGTATGTCTATCGTGACTATGGCTCTTTGGTGAATCTGGGTCGTTACACGACGGTAGGTAACCTGATGGGCACGGTGGCCGGTGGCAGCATGTTCATCGAAGGCTTGATCGCGAGGTTCATGTACCAGTCGCTGTACAAGATGCACCTGATGACCCTGCACGGGTTCTTTACGGTGATGTTGCAGACGCTGGCCCGTATGATCACGCGTCGTACCGAAGCGCATGTGAAACTGCACTGATTTTGCAGCAGGTACACCAATAAAAAAGCCCCGAGAACGGGGCTTTTTTATTGGTGCGCTACATCGTCAAGCTTCTATCTGCTTGCGGTATAGCCGGTAGATCCCGCTCATACTGAGACTGACGAAGAGGCCGAAAGCGAGCACGATGTAATTGATTGGCATGTCTGCACGTACCATCAAGGTATAAGCCCCGCTCAGCACCAGAATACCGAGGTTCTCGTTGAAGTTCTGTACCGCGATCGAGTGTCCAGCGCCGATCAGGATGTGGCCACGGTGTTGCAGCAATGCGTTCAAAGGCACGACGAAATAACCACTGAGTACGCCAATGACGAACAGCAAAACACAGGCGATGCGCCAGTCATTGATCAGCACCATGGACATGACGAGAAACCCCATCAGGATACCTGCGGGCAGTACCTTGACCGAGTTCTCAAGACTGATGTAGCGTGCCGCGATCACGGAACCGACGGCGATGCCGACTGCGACTGTGGCGGTCAACTGCGTGGCATGCTCGATGCCGAAATCAAGCGCGAACGCTGCCCATGCGAGAACGACCAGGCGCAATGTGGCGCCAGCTCCCCAGAACAGGGTCGTGACAGCTAGTGAGACCTGGCCTTGAGCATCTTTCCAGAGGACCTTGAAGGAATGCCAGAAGTCTTTGAGGATGTAGGCTGGATTCCTCTTGGCGAGCTTGTGATCGATAGGCAGGCGTGGGATGTACATATTAAAGCCCGCAGCCGCCAGATAGAGCACGGTGATGACGATCATGGCCATTTGAGGATCGATGCCTGCCATCTTGCCGCCAACGATGGCACCGAGGATGATCGCCATGACGGTTGAGCCTTCCATCCAGCCATTCGCCTTGACCAGCATATGGGGCGGCAGATACTCGGTCAGGATGCCGTATTTGGCAGGGGAGTAGGCGGCGGCCCCGATACCGACGATACCGTAGGCATACAACGGCGGCATGCCGAACACCATGCAAAGGCTACCCACGAACTTGATGCCGTTCGATACGAACATCACACGGCCCTTGGGGAAGGCGTCCGCGATCGAACCGACGAATGGGGCGAGCAGGATATAGGAGATGACGAAGAACTGCAGCAAGAGCGGTTCATGCCAATCTGGAGCGCTCATTTGTTGCAGGAGCGCGATGGCGGCGAACAGTAATGCATTATCTGCCAGCGCAGAGAGGAACTGCGCCAGCAGGATGATATAGAAACCTAGGTTCATTACTTAAGTTCGCGGCAGATACGGCTTACCGGCTTCTCGCTCCTCGGGACTGGTCGGGCCAGCCCGTTATTGTATGTGTGGATTGTTACAAAGCTTCAGCAGCAAAATCCGCCAGGCGTGAACGTTCTCCCCGGACCAGCGTGACGTGACCATTGTGAGGCCATCCCTTGAATCTATCAACGACATACGTCAAACCGGAGCTGCCTTCGGTCAGGTAAGGCGTATCGATCTGGGCGATGTTGCCCAGGCAAACCACCTTGGTCCCGGGCCCTGCTCGCGTGATCAGCGTTTTCATCTGCTTTGGCGTGAGGTTCTGCGCCTCGTCGATGATAAGGAATTTATGCAGGAAGGTACGGCCACGCATGAAATTCAGCGACTTGATCTTGATTCGCGTCCGGATCAAGTCCTGCGTCGCAGCGCGGCCCCACTCGCCGGCTTCCTCGTCGGATTTATTCAACACATCGAGGTTGTCTTCAAGCGCACCCATCCACGGGGCCATCTTCTCTTCCTCGGTTCCGGGCAGGAAGCCGATATCCTCGCCGACCGGTACCGTGACACGTGTCATGATGATCTCGCTGTAGATCTTCTTGTCCAGGGTCTGTGTAAGTGCGGACGCCAGGGTGAGCAGGGTCTTGCCGGTGCCTGCCTGGCCTAACAAGGTCACGAAGTCGACTTCGGGATCCATGAGCAGGTTGAGAGCGAAGTTCTGTTCGCGATTGCGCGCCGTGATGCCCCACACGCTATGCTTGGGCTGCATGTAATCCTTGACCACTTCCAGGACGGCGGTATTGCCTTCCTGGCTGCGCACGATGGCATGGAAAGGTTTTTCGAACTCGTAGAACAGGAACTCGTTGACCAGCAGGCTCTTGCAAAGCGGGCCGGTGATCCGGTAATACATGCGGCCGGCATCCTGCCAGGATTCCATGGCCTTGCTGTGCTTCTCCCAGAAGTCGGCCGGCAATTCCTTCATGCCCGTATAGAGCAGGTCGGTGTCTTCCAGTACCTTGTCGTTGAAATAATCCTCTGCCGAGACGCCGATGGCGCGCGCCTTGATGCGGATGTTGATGTCCTTGCTGACGAGGATGACCTGGCGTTTCGGATGTTTCTTCTGCAGGTCGGCGACCACGGCGAGGATCTGGTTATCGGCCTTGCTGCCGGCGAGGCCCGGCAATTCGATATGGACGGCATCGGTCTGCAGGAACAAGCGACCACTGATGTGTTTGTTGCCATTGATGGCGAGTGGGCAGCCTTTTTCCAGATCCACGAGGCTGACGCCGACGATCTCTTCCAGATTGCGACTGGCTTGTCGCGCATTCCGGGCGACTTCGGTCATGCCTTTTTTGTTGTTATCGAGTTCTTCGAGCGTCACCATCGGCAGGTAGACGTCATGTTCTTCAAAACGGAAAAGACTGGAGGGGTCATGCATCAAGACATTGGTATCGAGGACGAAGAGCTTGCTGGTTGCGCTACGTGGATTAGCCATCAGAGGTGATTTCCCCATTCATAGTGTGTTAATGAAATCCAGCACCTCACGCGCGTGGCCATCGACCTTGACGCCACGCCACTCGCGCAAGACAACATGGTTCTTATCCAGTACGAAGGTGCTGCGCTCGATACCGCGCACCTGTTTACCGTACATGTTCTTCATCTTGATGACACCAAATAGACTGCAGGCCACTTCTTCGCTGTCTGATAGCAGTTCGAAGGGGAAACTGAACTTGGCTTTGAAGTTCTCGTGAGACTTCAGGCTATCCCGGGAGATGCCGACGATCTCGCAACCGGCATCCGCGAATGCAGCGTGATGGTCCCTGAACTGGATACCCTGGGTGGTGCAACCCGGCGTGGAATCCTTGGGGTAGAAATAGAGGATGAGGAATTTGCCGTGAGGATCAGAAAGCTTAAAGATTTTCCCGCTAGTGGAAGGTAATTCAAACTCAGGAATGACTTGGTTCAACATAATCCAGATTCGACCATTGACACTTCCATTGTTGTTAAAAAAAGCGATTAAGGCAAGCCCGGCAATGCACAATTTACATTAAATATCCTGAGGTCGGCGGGGTAGCTCCAATTCGATCAGGGTGCCTCCACCATCCCGCGCCCGGAAACTGATCGTGGCGGCCAAGGCCTCGCATACCTTGAAGGTGAAGGGGATGCCGAGACCGGTGCCGAAGCGCTTGGTGGTGGGGCCTGCGGTGGTCGCGTGCGGGTCCGGCGTGAATGGCATGCCAGGGCCGCGATCGGCGATCAACAGGCGGATGGTATTGGTGGAGATGTCCGCATGGATATCCAGTTTGGAGCCGTTGGGAACGGCTTCCACGGCGTTCAACAGCAAGTTGTAAAGCGCTTGCTCCAGCAGATGTTCGTCGGTGTGGATACGGTCATCCTGCTTGTCCCAATCCGGCAACTCCAGCTCCAGGGATTTCTCCCTCAGTTTTTGTTGCAAGGGAACCAGAGCGCCTTCGATGATCTGGCTCAGCTTCGCCTGGCTCAACTGTGGCTTCATCGGGTGCAGGTAAGCCAGTAGCGAGCCAGTCCATCGTTCCAGCCGATCGACGGTGCTGATGATGCCTTGCAGGGACTCACGGGTGTCCTGGTCCAGATCGCTATTGTCCGCGACCTGGGCCGTGGCGCGTATGCTGGCCAGGGGGTTGCGGATATTGTGGGCCAACATGGGGACCAACTGGCCCTGGGCCGCCTGCTTCTCGGTACGGATCAGGGCTTCCTGGCTCTTGGATAGTTCGCCTGCCATGTGGTTGATGGCGTTCGACAAAGTCGCCAGTTCGGCGGCGCCGGCTTCCGGCACCTTGTGCTGCAAGCGGCCGGCGCTGATCTCGGTGGTGGCATGGACGATGCCTTCAATAGGCCGGACGATGGCGCGTTTGAGGAAAAATCGGGAGAAGAGTAACAGCAGCGTGGCGAGGATGATGGGAATCGCCAGTAGCGTGATCGAGGTGCGTTTTGCATCTTCCAGGCGATTACGCAGCTCCTCCTGCTTCTGATTGAGCAACAGTTCGGCGCGGGCGGTGAGGGCTTCGTAACGCTGGAACACACCGGCTTCGAGTTTGGAATTGAGCGTCTTTTCCAGCGCGTCGGGGGAGAGTTGCGCATGGTTACTGAAGATGGTGCTGGTCTCGGCGACGAATGCCGAATAGCTGGCTTCCAGTTCACGGATCGCCGCTTTCTCTTCTTCGCCTTGAGCGAGATCGAGCAGGATGACGAAATGCTTCTTCACCGAGACTGTGTAGCTGTCGTATTCCTGTGGCGCTTCAGGGTCGGCCAGGAAATAGGCGTCGAACAGCTCTTTCATCTGGCGGTAGAGGTCGCCACGCGTCTGCTGGATCTCCTGAATGAGGCGGTTGATGCGTTCGGATTCCAGCGATGACTGTTCCCAGAGATGGATGCCTAGGCCGCCAGCGGTACCCGCCAGGGTGACGAGAAACACGAACGTCAGCTCATGTACCAGCAACAGGTCCTTGAGAGAGCGAGGTTTTCTCATGACTTGGGTTTTTATTCCAGCTTGAAGGAAACCGGTACCAGGATCTCGAAATTGCGACCACGCAACGCTTCAGGCGGGGGCGGGAAGGGGGATGCCTTGCGCACCATCTCAAGGCCCTGCCTATCGAGGATCTCGTAGCCGCTGGAGGTGACGATCCTGCTGGAGACGAGAGCGCCGCTGCTGTCGATCTTGAGTTCGATGGTCGCCTCACCCTGCCAGCCGCGCATCTGCGCCACACGGGGATATTGCTTGTGCTTGGCGATCTCGCGCGAGAGCAGGCCACCGTAAAGGCTCCTGGCGTTATCGATATCGACCTGGCTGGGGCCCTTGGGCGGCTCAGGCGGTGGTGGCGGTGCAGTGAACGTGGGCGGCGTCTCGACGACCGGGGCCGCCGTCATGACCGGTGGAGGCGCGGGAGGGCGCTCGTCGGGGGCATTGCTCTGAGGCGGTTCGGCGATCGGCGCAGGCAACTCTTTGGGTAGCGGCTTCTTTTCAAGCTTGGGCTTCACCTCAGGCTTCGGTGTCTCGGGCACCGGCTGGGGCTCCGGTTCACTGACGACTTGCGGCTCGGGAGCTGGTGGCAAAAACTCTACGATCAACGTATCGGGCTTGACCACGTCCTCTTCCGAGTGGATGTCGGGGAGTTGTGTCAGTGCCAGCAGGTGCAACACGACCGATAATACCAGCGCCCAGACCATGGTCTGGGGATTGTCATCGGGAGCGTGAAGGGGATAGGTGGCCAAGACGTGACTGCGCTGGTTGAAGGGTTGAGTGGTCGTGTTAAAAACAAAGCAACAATTATACAGTAAGCCTTTGCTTGGCTTGCAGCCTGATTGACAGGTTGTCTTGGCGCGTGTGGACTATGCTGGTTCGGCTAATAGCAGCCGTGATGGTGGCTATGGGTAACCGATCATTCCCATTCCAGTGCAGGATAGAGCATATTGACGTTGCGACGATTGACGATGTCGAACAATAGCCATCGATCTTTCTCCGTACTGGCAGCGGTATCCATGGTCTTTTCCATGACGACCCCGTTCTTGATGCTGGTCCGGATATCGGCCAGCAACAGCGATAGATAGCGCTGTTCCTTATCCAACGCGGCTTTCCAGTCCGTCGGTACATTGCCGTGACCGGGGATCATGCGTTGTGCGGGCAGTCCCTTGAGCTGGTCGATCACACTGATCCAGCCCTTGATGTCGCCATCGACGGAAGGCGTGCGATCGACGAACAGGAGGTCGCCTGTCCAGACCGTGGCACTGGCCAGATCCATGACCGTGATATCGGTATTGGTGTGCGCGACGGGGTAAGCCACGATGTGTAGTGTCCTGCCGCCGAGGTCGATCTCCATCTTGTCATCCACGGTCATGGTGGGCTTGACCATGGCGCTGCCATCGAATTCCGCGCCCATCCAGTTGGCGTTGCTGCGCATATAGCTCTCGCGACGACGCTCCATGGCATCCGCCAGCTTGGCATGGCCGATATAGGCCGGGTTCTCTGCCAGAAAGGCCGTGTTGCCGAAGATATGGTCAGGGTGAACATGGGTGTTGATGACGTACAACACAGGTAGCGAAGTCACCTTGCGGATGGCTTCGAGCAGCTGGGTGCCTACCTTGTGACTGCCGCCACTGTCGATGACGGCGACGCCGGCGCTGCCGACGACGAACCCGATGTTGCAAATGTCCCCGTGATAGCCTTCCGAGAGGTCCTCATGCGCCCCCTGATGTACAAAGATTCCGGGGGCGATTTCTTTCATGGCGAGGGCGGCATGGCTCAGTTGCGGGAGCATCAGTGCCAATGTCAGATAGAGCAGGTTCAACGATCGCAAGGGATTCTCCTCATCGGCATAATAATTGCGCTGGTATACAATGAGCGCAGCCTTGATCGACCATTATGGTCTGCATGCCGCATATGTACAATGCGTGTCGTCAGGGAGCATGAACTCGCATCGCCAGCTGGCGTCTGAACAAGCGGCTGAGATGTGCGTCATGCTGATGACTCAAGCCTCAAGGCTGCGTTCCCGGAAGGTCGAATTTTCGATGGCCGGGTACAAGATAATTGAATACAACAACCAAACATAATAGGATGAAGCGATGAAGAATGCTGCAACGCGTTATACCAAGACCGCCATCGTGCTGCACTGGCTGATCGGGATCGTCATCATCGGCATGTTCGCATTGGGCTGGTTCATGAGCGAATTGCCGAAAGAAGCGCCCAAGCAGCAAGCCTACGATCTGTTCAATCTGGGTGTCTATACCTGGCAGTTGTCAGAGCCGGCATCGCCGCGCACCTTCTATTTCAATTTGCACAAGTCCATCGGTGTCACCCTGCTTGCCTTGATCGCCTTCCGCCTCTATTGGCGTCTGACCCATCGGCCACCTGCACTACTGAGCTCACTCCAGCCATGGGAGAGAAAGCTGGCGACGGCGGGCCATCATCTGCTCTATCTGCTCATGGTGGCGATGCCGGTCACAGGTCTGCTGCAAGCGCTTTACAGCAAGTATGGCGTGAAGTGGTTCGGGCTGGACTTCCTTCCCGGCCTGGATGACAAGGCGATCCGCGGCATCTTCCATGAGGCCCATGAGCTGATCGGGATCGCGCTGGCGCTGTTGATCCTGATCCATATCCTCGGGGCGTTGAAACACAAGTTCATCGACAAGGATGAGACGCTAAGCCGTATGTCGCTCTAGCCGCTGTGTGATAGTCAACGAAAAAGGGTGCCTAGGCACCCTTTTTTGTTACGGCTATTCGATGATGGGATCAGCTTTTGACGTCCACGTGGTGATCGAAGGCCTTGCCTTCGTTATCGGTCGCTTTGACTTCCAACGTACCGGGGCCGCTGGGCAGGAAATCGAAACGCAGGTAAGGGTCTTCCGCAGTGCCTACACCAAAATCGACATCCATCACCGTCTTGTCGTTATAGGTGAAAACCGCCTTGTTGATGTAGAAGGCGGGAATCGTCCCCTGGGAGACCAGATCGCGCTGAAGGCCGGTCCTCATCGGGTGTTTGATGATGAAGGTGGCGGGGGTCGCCTGGCCGAATTTCACGGGGGCTTCCACGTTCATTTTGATCTTGCCTGCGCTGGCACGGATCGCGGCCTCGTCATTCTCGACCGAACCGCCGCAACCACCGGCAGCACGGATGGTGACCCAGGCCATGTAGAGTTTGCCGTCCGCGGTCTCGCCGATAGCGCGGATGTAAGAATCGGTCTCCAGTCGGATCCGCGTCGATAACTGCAGGTTGCCGAGCAACTCTGTCAGGTTGTAGGTAGCGGCGAGCTGGATAGGGTTGGCATCGACCAGCACATAGATTTTCTTGACCTGGGCACCCTTGGCGTTGCTGGTGTCGAGGGTCAATGTTACCGGCACTTGCGCGCCGCTTTCGGCCCGTTTGGGCCCGGTGATCTTCATGAAATCGGCATCTTCGATCGGCCGATTGGCGAAGAACGCTTCCCTGACGACAGGCCAGAGGTTAGGATCCGCCTCCGCCAATGCCCCCTGGCTAATGCCAACAAACGCTGTCGCCAGCAGCGTGGATGAAACCCAATGCTTCAACATGCTGATCTCCTCAAGTTCTTGTTATATTGTGTATTACACGACCTTATGACGCTTAGTATAAAGCCAAGTTCAGTCAGTGGCTGTATCGTGATGCCTATCATCGAGAATCATCGCCGGTTTGTCTGTGACCACGGTCACCAAAATACCGGACACGGCTATTTTTAGGAAAGGGATGCTTTGTCAATTCAAGGGTTCAACCATTACAACTTGCGTGCGCCAAGACCGCTCCTTGATGAACTACGCGACTTCTATTGCGATATCGTGGGTTTTTACGAGGGCGAACGGCCGGCATTCCGCAGTTTCGGCTATTGGCTCTATGCCGGTGGTCGGGATGTGTTGCATCTGAGTGAGTGTTCACCAGGCGAACAACGGGCGACCCATGTGGCGACGACTTTCGATCATGTCGCCTTCACTTGTACGGATTTCGTCGGGACCCGGGCGAGGCTGGAAACACTAGGGATCGCTTTCGGCCAACGTGAAGTGGCAGCGACCGGCATCCGTCAACTATTCTTCAAGGACCCCGCTGGCAACGGCATCGAATTCAACTTTGCGGCTGACGAACACTGACGGTTCAAGCGCCACGTTCTATCTCTAGAGTTAGATGATGCCTTCCAGCAACTGGACCTGCACGCTGGCGCCGGCATCGACATTCCCGACGGTCTCATCGAGCACGATGAAACAATTGGCTTCCGACATCGAACGCAGAATGCCTGAGCCCTGGTTGCCGGTCGGCTTCACCATCCAATCGCCTGCATTGTCCAGATAAAGCAGGCCGCGCTGGAATTCGGTACGGCCCGTGAGTTTCTTGATGGGGTCGGTGCAGGTCGCCTTCAGTAACGGTATGGGGTGGGGTTCCGGATGTCCCATCAATACCAGCATCGCTTCACGCACGAACTGGTAG
>CABHOJ010000075.1 GCA_902168195.1 uncultured Methylotenera sp. | reverse complement strand
CTTCACGACGCGGCCGGCGGTCGGTCAGTTCGATTATCTGCGTATCCATCAGGACAACCTGATCCCTGAACGGGTCACGCCGGCCGAGTTCCTCATGTTCAAGGAGCAGTTGGCGCATAACCCCCGTCCAGCTTCCAGTCTTGAGATCGATTTCGGGCCGTTCAGCCGCGAGTTCCCCAAACTGAAGGAGACGCGCTCTATCGGCCAGGGGCTGTTGTTCCTCAATCGCCAGCTGGCCAGCGGCATGTTCACCCAACCGCAGCAAGGTGCGCAGAAACTGCTGCATTTCCTCGGGGTGCATACCGTCGAAGGCCAGCAGATGATGTTCCTCAGCACGCCCAAGGATACGGCCACGGCGTCCACGACCCTGCGCACCGCCATCCAGAAGCTGGAAAGCATGGACGATGCAACCCCGTGGGCGGAATTCGCCGGGGATTTTGCCAAGCTCGGGTTTGCGCCAGGCTGGGGCAACAACGCCGCCCGCGTCGCCGAAACCATGAACCTGCTCATGGACCTGCTGGAAGCACCCTCGCCCGCTTCGCTGGAGAGTCTGCTGGCGCGCATCCCCATGATCTCGCGCATCCTCATCGTCTCGCCACACGGCTATTTCGGCCAGGCCAATGTGCTCGGCTTGCCGGATACCGGCGGCCAGGTCGTCTACATCCTCGACCAGGTGCGCGCACTGGAAAAGGAGATGCGCGAACGCCTGCTGGAGCAAGGCGTGAACGTCACGCCCAAGATCCTCATTGGCACGCGGCTCATCCCGGAATCCGCAGGCACCACTTGCAACCAGCGTCTGGAGAAAGTGAACGGTTGCGAGAACACCTGGATCCTGCGCGTACCCATGCAACGCCAGAACGGCGAGATCGTGCAGCACTGGATCTCCCGGTTCGAGATCTGGCCCTACCTGGAAGATTATTCCTACCAGCTGGAGCGCGAGGCGCTAGCCGAATTCCGCGGCCGCCCCGACCTCATCATCGGCAATTATTCGGACGGTAACCTGGTGGCTTCCTTGTTGAGCCAGCGTCTCAACGTCACGCAGTGCAACATCGCCCATGCGCTGGAGAAGACCAAGTACCTGCATTCCGATCTCTACTGGCACGACAGCGACGACAAATACCATTTCTCCTGCCAGTACACGGCCGACCTCATGGCCATGAACTGTGCCGATTTCATCATCACCAGCACCTACCAGGAGATCGCCGGCACGGAACACATCGAAGGCCAGTACGAGAGCTACCGCACCTTCAGCATGCCGGGGCTGTATCGCGTGATCAACGGGATCGATACCTTCGATCCCAAATTCAACATCGTCTCGCCCGGCGCCAATTCGGATGTCTACTTCCCCTACTCCGACGAAGACCGTCGCTTGTCCAGCCTGTGGCCGGAGATCGAAGCTATGATCTACGGCGGCGCCATGCCGACCGCGCGCGGCATCCTCAAGGACAAGAAGAAACCCCTGATCTTCACCATGGCGCGGCTCGACCGCATCAAGAACCTGGCCGGCCTAGTCGAGTGGTATGGCCGCTCCGAGGAACTGCGCAAACGCGCCAACCTGCTGGTGGTCGGCGGCTATGTCGACGTCAACCAGTCTGGCGACCATGAGGAGCAAGAACAGATCCGCCAGATGCACGCCCTCATGGACAAGTACAAGCTCGACGGCAACATGCGCTGGCTCGGCATGCGCCTCGACAAGAACCAGTCGGGCGAACTCTACCGCTTCGTCGCCGACAGACAGAGTGTGTTTGTGCAACCGGCCCTGTTCGAAGCGTTCGGCCTCACCATCATCGAGGCCATGGCCTCCGGCCTGCCGACCTTCGCCACCTGCTACGGCGGTCCGCGCGAGATCATCCAGCACAACCGTTCGGGGTTCCATATCAACCCCAACGACGGGGATGCCGCTGCCGCCCTCATTAGCGAGTTCTTCGACCGCTGCAAGGCCAAGCCGGATGAATGGCAGCGCATCTCCGATGGCGCGCTGGCCCGTGTCGCCTCCCATTACACCTGGGAAAAGTACGCGCAGCGCGTGATGACGTTGTCGCGCATCTACGGCTTCTGGAAGTTCGTCAGTGGTCTGGAGCGCCAGGAGACCGCGCGCTACATCGATATGTTCTATCACTTGCAGTACCGTCCGCTGGCCGAGGCGATCCCACGTTAATCCTATGGAGGCAAGCACGATATGAGTGACCCGATCTTTGGCATTACGACCGCTGAGTGGCGCGAGTTGATGGACCTCTCCAAACCTGCGCTGCACATCGTCGTGATCCTCGCATTGTCCATGCTGGCGTTCCGCGTGTCGGGCAAGATCATCAAACTGTTGCGCGCGTTCATGCTCGACCAGGCCGAGAACAACCTGGAAGAGTTGAAGCGCATCGAGACGCTGGGACAGGTGTTCCGCTATATCGCCTCGGTGGTGATCACCATCGTCACCGGCATGCTGATCCTCAGCGAACTCGGCATCTCCATCGCGCCCATTCTTGCGGCCGCCGGAGTCATGGGCCTGGCCATCGGTTTCGGGGCACAGAGCCTGGTGAAGGATTATTTCAGCGGCTTCTTCCTGTTGCTGGAGAACCAGATCCGCCAGGGCGATGTGGTCGAGATCGCCGGCAAGGGCGGCTACGTCGAAGAGATGACCCTGCGCTATGTGAAGATGCGCGACTACGACGGCAACGTCTATTTCATCCCTAACGGCATCATCACGACGGTCGCCAACATGAGCCGGCAGTTCGCCTTCTCGGTGATCGATCTGCGCATCAGCTACAAGGAGGATGTGGACGAGGTGATGGAGGTCATGCGCCAGGTCGGCAAGGAGATCCGCGAGGATTCGGTGGTCAAGGAACGCATCCGCGGCGATATCGAGATGGCAGGCGTCGATGCGCTCAACGAATCTTCCGTGGTCATCCGCTGCCGTTTCCAGGTCGAACCGCTGGCCCAGTGGGATGTGCGACGCGAGTATTACCGTCGCATCAAGCGCGCCTTCGAGGAACGCGGCATCGAGATCCCCACACCACATATGACCTTGTACTCAGGGACGAGCAAAGACGGTTCCTCGGCGATGAAACTCGACAATCAGCCGCCGCCTGCCGAGCCACAGGCTGCGATGCATTGACGGTGATGGCCTGATGAACGACTGAACACAGGAATAGGAACGACCCCGACAACAACAAGCATCAAGGAGGAACGTCATGAATCCGATCCATGTCAACCCGGTGCGCATGCTGCGCTATGTCACCCACGACAGCGACAGCTGGCATGCGCTGGCCGAGAAGAAACCGAGCGTCATGCAGATGCTGTGGCTCTATGTCGTGCCGATGTCGCTCATCCCGCCGCTGATGCTCAATGTCGTCGTCCGCAACTATCCCAAGGTATTCATGGATATCCTGCCGGGTGACCGCTTGCACATCGTCGGCATCATCCTCTTTCTGACGCTGGTCGTCGGCGTCATCGTCATGGCATGGATCACCCAGATGTTGGCGGACATGGTCGAGATCCGACCTTCCTATCGCGATGCATTCCTGGTGATCGCGGTGGCGACGACGCCGTTCTGGGCGGTCTCCTTGTTCTATCTGGTGCCGAATATGGCGGTCAACCTGATCCTGCACGGCGTCGCCGGCATCGCCTCCGTGGCCCTCGTCTACCAGGGGGTCAAGACCATCTTCCGCCTGAAACGCAAAGGCGCGGCGGCGATGCTGACCACGGCCATCGGCTGCACCGGGGCGGTCGGCTTCGGAGTCGTGCTGGTCGGCATCCTAATGGCATGGGGCATCGTGCAGGACCTGCAATTCGCCGTCAAAGCCTAGCGCGGCCATTGCCCGAGTCATCGTGTAGTCTTGGGGGTGAATGCACCATAGAAAACGGCCGCGATCGCGGCCGTCTGTCTGCTCTTTAACATCCTGCTGCTTGCAAGCTAGAAGGGGATGTCGTCCTCGAAATCGTCGAATCCGCCACCGCCCGCAGGTTTCTGCGCGGGCGCCTGCTTGGGCGTGCTGGCCGGTGCAGATTGACGCGGCGCCGGTGCATCCTGGTTCATGTCGTCGTCCATGACTTCATAAGTGTTGCCGCCACCACGGCCACCCAGCATCTGCATGCGGTCGGCCACCACTTCGGTAGTCTGGCGTTCGTTGCCTTCCTTGTCCTGCCACTTGCGGGTCTGCAGGCGGCCCTCGATGTAGACCGAGGAACCCTTCTTCAGGTACTCGCCGGCGATCTCGGCTTGCTTGCCGAACATGGAGATCCGGTGCCACTCGGTGCGTTCCTGTTTCTGTCCGTTCTTGTCCTTCCAGCTATCTGTCGTCGCTATGCTGAACGACGCCAGCGCGTCGCCGGAAGGCATGTAGCGCATCTCCGGATCACGTCCCAGATTACCGACCAGTATCACTTTGTTCACCGATGCCATCGTCTTCTTCTCCTGTTTATCTCGCTATCAAGCGCAGCGCTTCCGATTCATCGAACGCCTGCAACATATCGACCTTTAGTATAACCAAACCCTCTTCGGCAAGCACGACCGCCTCACGCACACCGGGCAGTTTGCCGAGGCTACGCGACAGTTTTTTCGCCGCTGCGGCATTCAATTCATCCACGTGGTACATCTTACTTTTTACTGCCGGCGGTGTCTTCATGCTGACCGCGAACACCAGCCACAAGCCCATCAGCACGCTACAGAACACGAACACCGAAGCGAAGCCGTGGAAGTGCGATAAGTAGCCACCCAGCGTGCCCCCAATGAATACGCCCAGCGATTGCGCAGTGTTATAGACGCCGATGGCCGTGCCCTTGGAAGCCGCAGGCGCGATCTTAGAGATGAGTGAAGGCAGGCTCGCTTCCAGCACGTTGAACGCGATGAAGTAAGCAGACAGCGAGATGACGATGCCCCAGAAATGGCTGACCGAGGAAGCGAACAACAATTGCGCCCCGAGCATGATGGCGATGGCGCCGACAAAGACACGTTTGAGCTGTGCACGCTTCTCGCCGTAGATGATGGCCGGCACCATCATGGCGAAGGACACCACCATCACCGGCAGGTAGATCATCCAGTGGTCGTTCTCGCTCATGCCGCTGGTCTGCTTGATGGCGAACGGCACCACGACGAACATCGCCATCTGCGCCGCATGCAGCGCGAAGATGCCGAAATTGAGGCGCAGCAGCTGGGTGTCTTTCAGTACATCCTTGAGCTTGCTCGGGGCCGCTTCCGCATCGGAATGGAAGCGCGTGATGAGCGGGTCCGGCACCAGGAACTTGACGTCGAGGATGGCCAGCGCGGCGAGTGCGCCCGTGAGCAGGAAGATGCCCGGCACGCCGATCCACTGGTTCAAGGCCGGCCCGAGGATCAGCGACAACGCGAAGGTGATGCCGATGGTGCCGCCGATCATGGCCATGGCCTTGGTGCGATGCTCCTCGCGCGTGAGGTCGGCGACCAGCGCCGTCACCACCGCCGAGACGGCGCCGGCTCCCTGGATGGCCCGACCGATGATCACGGTATAGAGGTCATCCGCGAACCCCGCGACCAGACTGCCGATGACGAACAGCACCAGGCCGATGTAGATCATGCGCTTGCGACCGTAGCGGTCGGAAGCCATGCCGAACGGCAGCTGGAACATCGCCTGCGTGAGGCCGTAGGCACCCAGTGCCAGGCCGATGAGTAGATGGCTGTCCCCACCGGGAAGCGTTTCCGCGTAGATCGAAAAGATCGGCAGGATGAGGAACATGCCCAGCATGCGCAGGCCGTAGATCGAGGCCAAGCTCATGCTTGCCCGGACTTCTAGCGCGGACATCTGTTCTGAATGAGCCATGGAAAGTTTGAATGAAAGGCTGAAAATTGCGTATATTAACAGGTTGCCCCACTCGTCGTCAGAGCCACATGGATTACATACGTATACGCGGTGCCCGCACCCACAATCTGAAGAACGTCTCGCTCGATCTGCCACGCAACAAGATGATCGTCATCACCGGCCTCTCCGGTTCAGGTAAGTCCTCACTTGCCTTCGACACCTTGTACGCAGAGGGCCAGCGCCGCTATGTCGAATCGCTTTCCGCTTACGCAAGACAATTCCTGGCACGCATGGACAAGCCGGATGTGGACCTGATCGAGGGCCTGTCGCCGGCCATCTCCATCGAACAGAAATCCACCTCGCACAACCCACGTTCGACGGTCGGTACCGTCACCGAGATCCACGATTACCTGCGCCTGCTCTACGCGCGTGCCGGCGATCCGGAATGCCCGGATCACGGCATCAAGCTCGAAGCGCAAACCGTCTCGCAGATGGTCGATCACGTACTGGCGCTACCCGAAGACACCAAGCTCATGATTCTGGCGCCGGTGGTCAGCAACCGCAAGGGCGAGCAGGTCGACCTGTTCGAGGAACTGAAGGCGCAAGGCTTCGTGCGCGTGCGCGTCGATGGCGAGATCTACGAGATGGACGCTGTACCCAAACTCGCCAAGACCGTTAAGCACAACGTCGATGTGGTGGTGGACCGACTCAAGGTGCGCGCCGACATGAAGCAGCGTATCGCCGAATCGTTCGAGACCGCGTTGCGTCTGGCCGAAGGCAAAGCCGTGGCGATGGAGATGGATACCGGCAAGGAATACCTGTTCTCTGCCAAGTTCTCCTGCCCGGTGTGTGACTACTCA
>CABHOJ010000074.1 GCA_902168195.1 uncultured Methylotenera sp. | reverse complement strand
TTTCTGCCTGTCTCGTGGGCTCGGAGATGTGTATAAGAGACAGGATCTACGGCTCTTATCGCAATCCGCGAGAGCTGATCTGGCTGTTCGGCGTCGCTATCTTCCTGGCGCTGATGGGCGAGGCTTTCTTCGGCTATCTCCTGCCTTGGGGGCAGATGTCCTACTGGGGGGCACAGGTGATCGTGAACCTGTTCGCCACCATTCCGTTCATCGGGCCGGATGTGGCCGAATGGCTGCGTGGCGACTTCCTAGTCTCTGACGCCACCCTCAATCGCTTCTTCGCTTTCCACGTGATTGCGTTGCCGCTCGTGCTGTTGGGCTTGGTGGCTGCACATATCGTCGCCTTGCATGAGGTCGGCTCCAACAATCCTGACGGTGTCGAAATCAAGAAGAAGAGAGATCCCAAGACCGGCATCCCGCTGGACGGCATTCCCTTCCATCCCTATTACACGGTGAAGGATATCGTCGGCGTATCGGTATTCCTGATCGTGTTCTCTGCGATCGTGTTCTTCGCGCCGGAGATGGGTGGCTATTTCCTGGAAGCCAACAACTTCATTCCGGCGGATCCGTTCAAGACGCCATCGCACATCGCGCCGGTCTGGTACTTCACGCCTTATTATTCGATCTTGCGAGCCGTACCGCCCATCCTGAACTCACAGTTTCCGGGTGTCGCGGCGATGGGCTTGTCGGTCGTCATCTTTGCTGCACTGCCCTGGCTCGACCGCAGTCCGGTGAAGTCGATCCGTTATCGTGGCCGTCTCTACAAGTCCTGGCTCGCCGCATTCGTCATCAGCTTCATCATCCTGGGCTATCTGGGGACTGAAGTGACTACCGTCTGGGGTCAGTTCAGCGGTTCCTTCGCCGAATATCTGGATACCAAGGATAGGGCGACATGGGCAGCGCGCTTGCTGACGGTGGTGTACTTCCTGTTCTTCATCCTGATGCCCTGGTATACCAAGATCGATAAAACCAAGCCTGTGCCGGAAAGGGTGACCGAATAATGAGAAAGTTACTGATACTGCTGGCGTTTATTGTGCCGGCACTGGCGATCGCGTCCGAAGGCAACGTCCATCTGGATCGCGCGCCTATCGATCCGGACAATCAGGCGTCCCTGCAGCGTGGTGCCAAGACCTTTGTCAATTACTGCCTTAACTGTCATAGCGCGGCCTACATGCGTTATAACCGCCTGCGCGACATCGGCCTGACCGAGACGCAGATCAAGGATAACCTGTTGTTCGCAGGCGAGAAGGTCGGCGAAACCATGAAGGTGGCGATGCCGAAAGTGGAAGCCAAGGCCTGGTTCGGCGCCGTGCCTCCCGATCTGTCGGTCGAGGCCCGTGCGCGCACCGCGGATTGGCTCTACACTTATCTGCGCGGATTCTACCGTGACGATACCCGTCCGACCGGCTGGAACAACACCGTCTACGATAAGGTGGCGATGCCGCATGTGTTGTGGCAACTGCAGGGGCAGCAAGTGCTCAAGTCCGAGGAAACCACGGATGCCAACGGTCACGTATCGCATACCCATCGATTGGTGCTGGACAAACCGGGTTCGATGTCCCTGGCCGAATATGACCAGACCATCGCGGATCTCGTGAATTACCTGGTGTACATGTCCGAGCCAGCCAAGCCTCAGCGTTTGCAGTTGGGTTTGATCGTGCTGCTGTTTTTGAGTGTGCTGTTCGTGGTCGCGTATTACCTCAAGAAAGAGTTCTGGAAAGATATACATTAATCGAAGCATGACGGGAGTTGCCGCATCCGCGGCACGCTCCCTTTTTGCTTTATAGCGAGTAGGAAACCAAAATCATGATGACCTTATATTCAGGCACTACCGATCCATACAGCCATCGTTGCCGTATCGTTCTTTTCGAGAAGGGTATGGACTTTCAGGTGATCGATGTCGACCTGGCCAACAAGCCGGAAGATCTGGCTGTCATCAACCCGCACAACGAGGTGCCGGTGCTGGTCGAGCGCGATCTCGTGCTGCAGGAAGCCAACATCATCAACGAATATATCGACGAGCGCTTTCCGCATCCGCAGCTGATGCCGGCCGACCCGGTGATGCGTGCCCGTGCGCGCCTGTTCTTGCACAACTTCGAGCAACAGCTGTTCGCGCATATCAAGGATATCGAATCCGGTAACCAGAAGGCGGCGGATAAGGCACGCGCTACGATCCGCGATAACCTGACGCAGATCGTCCCGTTGTTCAGCAAGCAGCAATATATCCTGGGGGACGAGTTCTCCATGCTGGATGTCGCGATCGCCCCGTTGCTCTGGCGCCTGGGCCATTACGGCATCGAGTTGCCGAAGCAGTCCGCGCCTTTACTTAAATATGCGGAACGTATATTCTCTCGCCCGGCTTACATCGAGGCGATGACGCCATCCGAAAAGGCGATGCGCAAGTAAGCATGACTGAGTTGACCTCCACCAAGCCTTATATGGTGCGTGCATTGCACGAATGGTGTGTGGACAACGCGCTGACGCCGCATCTCGTGGTGGCTGTGGATGGGCAAACTCGTGTGCCGATGGCTTACGTGAAGGATGGCGAGATCGTCCTCAATCTGAGTTACAGCGCGACCAAGGGTTTGCATATCGAGAACGACGCGATCACGTTCTCGGCCAGGTTCGGCGGCGTATCGCAGAACCTGTATGTGCCGATGTCCGCCGTGCGAGGCATCTTCGCGCGTGAGAACGGCCAAGGCATGTTCTTCGAGATCGAGCCGGTGCAGTCGGAGTCGGTATCTGAGGAGTCTGGCGTGGGCGATGGCGACGACAACGAGCCGCCTAAACCCAGGAAACCCTTCCTCAAGGTGATCAAATAGTCTGAAGCGTCAGTTGCAGCAAGGTTAAGTGCCGGATTAGCTCAGTTGGTAGAGCAGCTGATTTGTAATCAGAAGGTCGTTGGTTCGATTCCGACATCCGGCACCAAAGTTTTACCCGGGAATGCGTTTGACAGTCTGTCAAAATATCAGCATAATCTTGGGTTCGGTTTGGAGAGGTGGCCGAGTGGTTAAAGGCGACGGACTGTAAATCCGTTCTCTCAGAGTACGAAGGTTCGAATCCTTCCCTCTCCACCATTTAGCATTACAAGATTTAGAGCCAGTAGGCGTTGGTTAGCGGGCATGCGGGTGTAGCTCAGTTGGTAGAGCACTTGCCTTCCAAGCAAGATGTCGCGAGTTCGAACCTCGTCGCCCGCTCCAGATAAGTTTGAATAATGGTTAAGCGCCCATGTGGCTCAGTGGTAGAGCACTCCCTTGGTAAGGGAGAGGTCGCGGGTCCGATTCCCGCCATGGGCACCAAATTACGGTGCCGAATAGAACAGTGCACCATTTCATTAACTTGATAGAAGTCAGTTAAAGGACACGGTTATGGCAAAAGGCAAATTTGAGCGGACGAAGCCGCACGTTAACGTAGGTACGATTGGTCACGTTGACCATGGCAAGACGACGTTGACGGCAGCGATCACCACGATTCTTTCGAAGAAGTTCGGTGGTGAAGCGAAGGGTTATGCGGACATTGACGCGGCGCCGGAAGAGAAGGCACGCGGCATCACCATCAACACTGCCCACGTCGAGTACGAGACGGCTACCCGTCACTACGCGCACGTTGACTGCCCAGGCCACGCTGACTACGTCAAGAACATGATCACCGGTGCTGCCCAGATGGACGGCGCGATCCTGGTCTGTTCCGCTGCTGACGGCCCGATGCCACAAACCCGTGAACACATCCTGCTGGCTCGCCAAGTAGGCGTCCCATACATCGTCGTATTCCTGAACAAGGCCGACATGGTGGACGACGCTGAGCTGCTGGAGCTGGTCGAGATGGAAGTGCGCGAGCTCTTGTCCAAGTACGACTTCCCAGGTGATGACACCCCGATCGTCAAGGGTTCCGCCAAGCTGGCACTGGAAGGCGACCAATCCGAGATCGGCGAGCCCTCCATCTTCCGTCTGGCTGAAGCACTCGACAGCTACATCCCAACCCCAGAACGCGCGATCGACGGCACCTTCCTGATGCCAGTTGAAGACGTATTCTCGATTTCCGGCCGTGGTACCGTTGTGACCGGTCGTATCGAGCGCGGTATCGTCAAGGTTGGTGATGAAATCGAAATCGTTGGTATCAAGCCAACCCTGAAGACCACCTGTACCGGTGTTGAAATGTTCCGCAAGCTGCTCGACCAAGGTCAAGCAGGCGACAACGTCGGCGTACTGCTGCGCGGTACCAAGCGTGAAGAAGTCGAGCGCGGTCAAGTATTGGCCAAGTCCGGTTCCATCAAGCCACACACCAAGTTCACTGCCGAGATCTACGTACTGGGCAAGGACGAAGGTGGTCGTCATACCCCATTCTTCAACGGTTACCGTCCACAGTTCTACTTCCGTACCACCGATGTGACCGGTGCGGTTGAGCTGCCAGCGGGTACCGAGATGGTGATGCCTGGTGACAACGTATCGATCACGGTTGCGCTGATTGCGCCGATCGCGATGGAAGAAGGTCTGCGCTTCGCGATCCGCGAAGGCGGCCGTACCGTCGGTGCAGGCGTCGTCGCTAAGATTATCGAGTAATCAACGCTTGGAATGACACGTTGGGCTGCGCTGCAGATACAGTGCAGCCCTTATGCGTTCCTGAAACGATTTTTAGGCCAGTAGCTCAATTGGCAGAGTATCGGTCTCCAAAACCGAGGGTTGGGGGTTCGAGACCCTCCTGGCCTGCCACTATTTAGAAGTGACCATTTTATGATGGAAAAAATTAAGCTGGTATTAGCGCTGCTGCTCGTTGCGGCTGGCGTGGCCGGCTTTTACTTGTTGGCGGACCATGCATTGGTACTGCGCATCCTGGCGGTACTGGCGGGTGTCGCGGTGGCTTTGCTGGTGCTGTGGACATCCACCACGGGCCAAGCGGCCTTCGGCTTTGCCGGAGAAGCGGTCGCTGAGGCGCGCAAGGTCGTATGGCCAAGCCGCAAGGAGACTATCCAGACTACCGTGATCGTGTTCGCGCTGGTGGTGGTGGTCGCGATTTTCCTGTGGATCGTCGATGTCGGCTTCCTGTGGATGGTGCAAAAGCTGTTAGGACGGAGTGCATGATGAGTATGCGATGGTATGCAGTGCAGGCTTTTTCCGGATTCGAGAAATCCGTGCAAAAAGGCCTCGAAGAGCGCATCGGCCGTTCTGAATTGAAGGATAAGTTTGGTCAGATCTTGGTGCCTGTCGAAGAGGTGATCGAGATGAAGAATGGCCAGAAGACCATCAGCGAGCGCAAGCTCTATCCGGGCTATGTCTTGGTGCAGATGGAAATGAATGACGATAGCTGGCACTTGGTGAAAAGCACACCGCGTGTCACTGCCTTCATTGGCGGTACGGCCTTGAAGCCGACCCCGATCAAGGACAAGGAAGTCGATATCATCCTGCAACGCATGGATGACAGCAAGAGCAACCCGACCCAGAAACTCACCTTCGAAAAGGGAGAGTCAGTACGGGTCATCGACGGGCCTTTCAAGGATTTCTCTGGCTCGGTTGAAGATATCAATTACGAGAAGAGCAAGTTGCGTGTGTCCGTGGTGATCTTCGGTCGCGCAACGCCGGTCGAGCTGGATTTCAGTCAGATCGAAAAAGAAGTTTGAAGGACCGCCGCGTAAGCGGCAAAACGTGCGATATCTGCATATCGCGTTCAACTCAACTGGGGAGCTTGTCACCAAGCGTTCGTACCCGTTAGGAGCATAAGATGGCAAAGAAAGTCATTGGCTATATCAAACTGCAGATCCCTGCAGGCAAAGCCAACCCTAGCCCACCAGTCGGCCCGGCACTCGGCCAGCGTGGTCTGAATATCATGGAATTCTGTAAGGCGTTCAACGCCGCGACCCAGAGCCTCGAGCCTGGTCTGCCGATTCCAGTCGTGATCACTGCATTCGCAGACAAGAGCTTCACCTTCGTGATGAAGACGCCACCTGCGACCATCCTGATCAAGAAGGCAGCGAAGATCGACAAGGGTTCCCCACGTCCACATACCGACAAGGTCGGCAAGATCACCCGTGCGCAAGCCGAAGAGATCGCCAAGACCAAGATGCCTGACCTGACTGCAGCCGACATGGACGCAGCGGTCCGTACGATCGCAGGTAGCGCCCGCAGCATGGGTATCGAAGTGGAGGGTGTATAACATGGCTATTTCCAAACGTGTCGTGGCCGCTCGTGCCAAGATCGACCGCAATAAAGTCTATCCAGTGGCTGACGCCCTGAACCTGGTCAAGGAAACCGCGACCGCCAAGTTCGACGAATCCGTGGATGCCGTCATCAATCTCGGTATCGATGCACGTAAGTCCGACCAGTTGGTCCGTGGCGCACTCGTGCTGCCACACGGTACCGGCAAGACCAAGCGCGTTGCCGTATTCGCGCAAGGTGCTCAAGCCGAGGCTGCCAAGGCGGCTGGCGCTGACATCGTCGGTTTCGAAGACCTGGCTGAACAAGTCAAGGGCGGCATGCTCGATTTCGATATCGCCATCGCCACGCCTGATGCAATGCGCGTCGTCGGCGCCCTGGGTCAAGTGCTGGGTCCTCGTGGCCT
The DNA here is from genome assembly GCA_902168195.1 of uncultured Methylotenera sp. Lineage (GTDB taxonomy): Bacteria > Pseudomonadota > Gammaproteobacteria > Burkholderiales > Methylophilaceae > CABHOJ01. Next base: position 41,492 of record CABHOJ010000074.1, on the reverse strand, counting down.
GATGCCTAACCCGAAAGTCGGCACCGTTACCCCTAACGTTGCTGAGGCAGTGAAGAACGCCAAGGCTGGTCAGGTGCAATACCGTACCGACAAGGCTGGCATCGTGCATTGCACGATCGGTCGGGCCTCTTTCAGCGTCGATGCGCTGAAGGACAATCTGGCTGCATTGCTGGATGCGTTGACCAAGGCCAAGCCTGCTTCGAGCAAGGGCGTTTACCTGAAGAAGGTATCCGTCTCCAGCACCATGGGTGCAGGTGTACGCGTCGATCAGGCCAATCTGGCTTAAATGAATGATCCGTCCAGGCGAATGCCTGGGCGGCAAAGGGCTTTGGGCCTGCTGTCCGGCAGTTTTTTAGCTGACCAGCAGGGTTATCAAAGACCGTAGGCACCCGCAAGGGTTTAATGGCAACAGCAGCAGTTGGGCGACCGAACGCATGTTCGACTCCTCTGGCTGATGTGGATTGATACCTACGCAGATGGCGCATCCCGAAACAGGATCAGTTACTCCTGATGAAAGGTCGCCGTGGGAAGGTTTTTATAGACGCCAGTCTGTAAAAGCTTAATTAACGGAAGGAGAAGACCTTGAGTCTTAATCTTGAAGAGAAAAAGGCAGTAGTTGCTGAGGTCAGCGCGCAAGTCGCGAGTGCCCAGGCGATCGTGCTTGCTGAGTATCGTGGCTTGGAAGTGGGCGATATGACCCAGCTTCGTGCGCAAGCCAGAAAATCCGGTGTGTACCTGCGTGTTCTGAAGAACACTCTGGTACGTCGTGCTGTTGACGGCACCCCGTTTTCTGGTCTGGCGAACGAAATGGTCGGCCCGCTCGTGTTCGGCATCTCTGCCGATCCAGTCGCCGCGGCAAAGGTATTGAGCGATTTTGCCAAGGCGAACGACAAGTTCGTGATCAAGGCCGGTGCGATGCCGAATCAGGTGATGAACGCTTCCGGCGTTCAAGCCCTGGCATCCATGCCTAGCCGTGAAGAGTTGCTGGCCAAGCTGCTCGGTACCATGCAAGCCCCTGTGGCCAAGTTCGTTCGTACGCTTAATGAAGTACCGACGAGCTTTGTCCGTGGCCTCGCAGCCGTACGCGACCAGAAGCAAGCCGCTTAACGCAGCAATCGATATTCAATTTAACTATTTATCAGGAGTCACAAATGGCTTTATCTAAAGTAGAAATTCTGGACGCAATCGCATCCATGTCCGTACTGGACCTGTCTGAACTGATCAAGGAAATGGAAGAGAAGTTCGGTGTATCCGCAGCTGCTACCGCTGTTGCTGTCGCTGCAGCCCCTGCTGCTGGTGGCGGTGCTGCCGCTGCTGCCGCTGAGCAAACCGAGTTCAACGTTATCCTGACCTCCGCTGGCGACAACAAGGTCAACGTGATCAAGGCTGTTCGCGAACTGACCTCCCTAGGTCTGAAGGAAGCTAAGGATCTGGTTGACGGCGCTCCTAAGGCAATCAAGGAAGGCGTTAACAAGGCTGATGCCGATGCCGCTCTGAAGAAGCTGGAAGAAGCTGGCGCCAAGGCTGAAATCAAGTAATAGGCTGTAAGTGTTAGACAGGCTGGCGGAAATTCCGCCAGCCTTCACCATTTTTAGGATGGTATAAGAGAGCGCGCTGGCAACAGCGCTTTCTCTTCTGCCCTCACCCCCCTCAGGAGATGCTATGAGCTATTCCTTTACCGAGAAAAAACGCATTCGCAAAAGTTTTGCCAAACGCGAGAGCGTGCAGGAAGTCCCATACCTGCTCGCCATGCAATTGGAATCCTATGCGGCCTTCCTGCAAGCTAACGTCGCGCCAGAAAAGCGCCTAGACCAAGGCCTGCAGGCAACGTTCAGCTCGGTGTTCCCGATCGTCAGTCATTCCGGCAATGCGCGCCTGGACTATGTCAGCTACAACCTTGGCCAAGAGCCGTTCGACGTCAAGGAATGTCAACAACGTGGCCTGACCTATGCTGCTCCGTTGCGCGTCAAAGTCCGCCTGACCATCATGGATAAGGAAGCTTCCAAGCCTACCGTCAAGGAAGTGAAAGAACAGGAAGTCTACATGGGCGAACTGCCGCTCATGACCGAGAACGGCTCCTTCGTCATCAATGGCACCGAGCGTGTCATCGTCTCCCAGCTGCACCGTAGTCCTGGTGTGTTCTTCGAGCATGACCGCGGCAAGACCCATAGCTCGGGCAAGCTGCTGTTCTCCGCACGTATCATCCCTTACCGTGGTTCCTGGCTCGATTTCGAGTTCGACCCCAAGGACTACCTGTACTTCCGCGTCGACCGTCGCCGCAAGATGCCGGTCACCATCCTTTTGAAGGCGCTGGGTTATACCCCAGAGCAGATCCTGGAAACGTTCTACGATTTCGATACGTTCCATATCGCCAAGAAAGGTGTGCAATTCGAGCTGGTCCCTGAGCGCCTGCGTGGCGAAGTCGCCAAGTTCGACATCCTGGACAACGATGGCAATGTCATCGTCGCCAAGGACAAGCGCATTACCGTCAAGCATATCCGTGACATGGAAAAGGCCGGGATCAGCAAGATCACCGTGCCGGAAGAGTTCCTGCTCGGTCGTTCGCTGGCCGCTGGCGTCGTGGATAAGGAAACCGGTGAAGTCGTGGCCAATGCCAATGACGAGATCACCGAGAGCTTGATGGACAAGCTGCGTGGCGCGAGCGTCGCCAAGATCAATACCCTGTACGCGAATGATCTCGATCACGGCGATTACATCTCCCAGACCTTGCGTGTGGACGAGATCCCTGACCAGTACAGTGCCCGTGTCGCTATCTACCGCATGATGCGTCCTGGCGAACCACCGACCGAGGAGGCCGTGCAGGCCCTGTTCGACGGCCTGTTCTTCAATCCGGAACGTTACGACCTGTCGACCGTCGGCCGCATGAAGTTCAACCGCCGTGCGTTCCCGGAAAAGATCGAAGAGCGCACCGCAGCTTGGCTGCGTCGTTTCTATGACCGCGTTGGCCCACAAGGCGCCGAAGGTGCCGGTACCCTGTCCAACGACGATATCTTGGCCGTCATCGGCGTACTGGTCGAGCTGCGCAATGGTCGCGGCGAGATCGACGATATCGACCACTTGGGTAATCGTCGTATCCGTTCCGTCGGTGAACTGGCAGAGAACCAGTTCCGTGCCGGTCTCGTGCGTGTCGAGCGCGCCGTCAAGGAGCGTTTGTCGCAAGCGGAATCCGACAACCTGATGCCGCATGACCTGATCAACGCCAAGCCAGTATCGAGCGCGATCCGCGAATTCTTCGGTTCTTCGCAATTGTCCCAGTTCATGGACCAGACGAATCCGCTGTCCGAGATCACGCACAAGCGTCGTGTCTCCGCACTGGGCCCAGGCGGTCTGACCCGCGAGCGCGCCGGCTTCGAAGTCCGTGACGTGCACTCCACGCACTACGGTCGCGTTTGCCCGATCGAAACGCCAGAAGGTCCGAACATCGGTCTGATCAATTCCCTGGCGCTGTATTCCCGCACCAATCAGTACGGCTTCCTCGAGACCCCGTACCGCAAGGTCGAGGGCAACAAGGTTTCTGACAAGATCGATTTCCTGTCCGCGATCGAGGAAAGCCAGTACATGATCGCTCAGGCGAACTCCGAGCTGGACACCAAGGGCCAGTTCAAGGAAGAGCTGATCTCCGCGCGCTATCACAACGAATTCACCATGGCGCAGCCGGACCGCGTGCAGTACATGGACGTGGCGCCAGGCCAGATCGTCTCCGTAGCGGCTTCCCTGATCCCGTTCCTTGAGCACGATGACGCGAACCGCGCATTGATGGGCGCCAACATGCAACGCCAGGCAGTACCTTGCTTGCGCGCTGAAAAGGCGGTTGTCGGTACCGGTATCGAACGTACCGTCGCTATCGACTCCGGTACGGTCGTGACCGCGCGTCGTGGCGGTATCGTCGATTATGTCGATTCCGGCCGTATCGTCGTGCGTGTGCACGATGCTGAAGCCGCAGCCGGTGAAGTCGGTGTCGATATCTACAACCTGACCAAGTACACCCGTTCCAACCAGAACACCAACATCAACCAGCGTCCGCTGGTCAAGATGGGCGATGTGATCTCCCGTGGCGACGTGATCGCCGACGGCGCATCGACCGACATGGGTGAACTGGCCCTCGGTCAGAACATGCTCGTGGCCTTCATGCCATGGAACGGCTATAACTTCGAAGATTCGATCCTGATCTCCGAACGCGTGGTCGCAGACGATCGTTACACCTCGATCCACATCGAAGAACTGTCCGTCGTTGCGCGTGATACCAAGCTCGGTGCCGAAGAGATCACCCGCGACATCTCCAACCTGTCAGAGCGCATGCTCGGCCGTCTGGACGAGTCCGGCATCATCTACATCGGTGCAGAGGTGGAAGCCGGCGACGTACTCGTCGGTAAGGTCACCCCCAAGGGCGAGACCCAACTGACGCCAGAAGAGAAGCTGCTGCGCGCCATCTTCGGTGAAAAGGCCTCCGACGTGAAAGACACCTCGCTGCGCGTGCCTTCCGGTATGTCCGGCACCGTCATCGACGTGCAAGTCTTCACCCGTGAAGGCATCGAGCGCGACACCCGTGCTCAGCAGATCATCGACGACCAGTTGTCTCACTACAAGAAGGACTTGGCCGACCAGATGCGTATCGTCGAAGACGACGCGTTCGGCCGTATCCGTCGCTTGCTGGAAGGCAAGACCGCCACCGGCGGTCCGAAGAAGCTGAAGAAGGGTGAGACCCTGACTGCAGCTTACCTCGAGGATATCGCCCGCTACGACTGGTTCGACATCCGCCTTGCGGACGAAGAGGCAGCCCGTCAGCTGGAGCAACTGAAAGACAGCCTGGCGCAAGCCCGCGTCGAGTTCGACAGCATGTTCGAAGAGAAGAAGCGCAAGCTGACCCAGGGTGATGAACTGTCCCCGGGCGTACAGAAGATGGTCAAGGTCTACCTGGCCGTGAAGCGTCGTATCCAGCCTGGCGACAAGATGGCCGGCCGTCACGGTAACAAGGGTGTGGTCTCCAAGATCGTGCCGGTGGAAGACATGCCGCACATGGCGGACGGTACCCCGATGGACATCGTGCTGAACCCGCTGGGCGTGCCTTCGCGTATGAACATCGGTCAGATCCTGGAAGTCCACCTCGGTTGGGCAGCCAAGGGGCTCGGCCTGCGTATCGGTTCCATGCTGCAGGCACAAGCCAAGGCATCCGAAGTGCGCAAGTTCATCGACCAGATCTACAACGGCAGCAGCGGCAAGAAGGAAGACATCAAGTCCTTGAACGACGAAGAGGTCTTCGAATTGGCCAAGAATCTGGAGAAGGGCGTTCCGTTCGCCACCCCGGTGTTCGACGGCGCCGCCGAGAGCGATATCCGTGCGATGCTGGACCTGGCATTCCCGGACGATGACCCACGTACCCAGCAGCTGCAGTTCGCCGCCGGCAAGACGCAAGTCAAGCTGTTCGATGGTCGTACCGGCGACGCGTTCGAGCGTCCGGTAACCGTCGGTTACATGCACGTACTGAAACTGCACCACTTGGTCGACGACAAGATGCACGCACGTTCCACCGGCCCGTACTCGCTGGTCACGCAACAACCACTGGGCGGTAAGGCTCAGTTCGGTGGTCAACGCTTCGGTGAGATGGAAGTCTGGGCACTGGAAGCCTATGGCGCTTCCTACACCCTGCAGGAAATGCTGACTGTGAAGTCCGATGACGTCTCCGGCCGTACCAAGGTCTACGAGAACATCGTCAAGGGTGAGCACAAGATCGACGCTGGCATGCCGGAGTCCTTCAACGTGCTGGTGAAGGAAATCCGCTCCCTCGCCATCGATATCGACCTGGACCGCAACTAAGCGCCGGAACTAAGGAGAACATATGAAAGCTCTATTAGACTTATTTAAACAGGTAACCCAGGAAGAAGAATTTGACGCGATCAAGATCGCGCTGGCTTCTCCTGAGAAGATCCGCTCCTGGTCCTATGGCGAAGTGAAAAAGCCAGAAACCATCAACTACCGTACCTTCAAGCCGGAACGTGACGGCCTGTTCTGCGCCAAGATCTTTGGCCCGACCAAGGATTACGAGTGCCTGTGCGGCAAGTACAAGCGCCTCAAGCATCGCGGTGTGATCTGCGAGAAGTGCGGCGTCGAAGTCACGCTGTCCAAGGTGCGTCGTGAGCGTATGGCGCACATCGAACTGGCTTCGCCGGTCGCACACATCTGGTTCCTGAAGTCCCTGCCGAGCCGTCTCGGTATGGTGCTGGATATCGCCTTGCGTGATATCGAGCGCGTACTGTACTTCGAAGCCTATATGGTCATCGATCCAGGCATGACCCCGCTGACTCGCGGTCAACTGCTGTCGGAAGACGACTACCTGGCCAAGGTCGAGGAATACGGTGACGAATTCAACGCGGTCATGGGCGCAGAAGGCGTTCGTGAACTGCTGCGCACCATGGACGTCCACACCGAGATCGAGAAGCTGCGTCAAGAGCTGAGCGAAACCGGTTCCGAAGCCAAGATCAAGAAGATCGCCAAGCGTCTGAAGGTGCTCGAGGCATTCCAGAAATCCGGCATCAAGCCAGAATGGATGATCCTGGAAGTCCTGCCGGTACTGCCGCCAGAACTGCGCCCATTGGTGCCGCTGGATGGAGGCCGCTTTGCGACCTCCGACCTGAACGACCTCTATCGTCGCGTCATCAACCGTAACAACCGTCTTAAGAGACTGCTGGAACTGAAGGCCCCTGAGATCATCGTGCGCAATGAGAAGCGCATGTTGCAGGAAGCCGTCGACTCCCTGTTGGATAACGGCCGTCGCGGCAAGGTCATGACCGGCGCCAACAAGCGTCCGCTGAAGTCCCTGGCTGACATGATCAAGGGTAAGGGCGGTCGTTTCCGTCAGAACTTGCTGGGTAAGCGTGTCGACTACTCCGGTCGTTCCGTGATCGTCGTCGGTCCGCAACTCAAGCTGCATCAGTGCGGCCTGCCGAAGAAGATGGCGCTGGAACTGTTCAAGCCGTTCATCTTCCACAAGCTCGAAGTGCTGGGCCTTGCGACCACCATTAAGGCGGCCAAGAAGAAAGTGGAAGAGGAAGGACCAGAAGTCTGGGATATCCTGGAAGACGTCATCCGCGAACATCCGGTACTGCTGAACCGTGCGCCTACGCTGCACCGTCTCGGTATCCAGGCGTTCGAGCCTGTACTGATCGAAGGTAAGGCGATCCAGCTGCACCCATTGGTCTGTGCTGCGTTCAACGCCGACTTCGACGGTGACCAAATGGCCGTCCACGTCCCGCTGTCGCTGGAAGCGCAGATGGAAGCGCGCACCCTGATGCTGGCTTCCAACAACGTATTGTCCCCGGCCAACGGCGAACCGATCATCGTGCCGTCGCAGGATATCGTGCTGGGTCTGTACTACATGACTCGCGAGAAGGTCGCCGCTCGCGGCGAAGGCATGCGTTTCGCCAATGTCTCCGAAGTGCAACGTGCCTACGATAACGGCCTGATCGACCTGCATGCGCGCGTCACCGTGCGTATCAAGGAATTCGACGTCGATCTCGACGGCACAAAGAAAGAAAAGATCACCCGTTACGAAACCACGGTCGGTCGTGCGCTGCTGTCCGAGATCCTGCCTGCAGGCCTGCCGTTCAGTAATATCGACAAGGCGTTGAAGAAGAAGGAGATCTCGCGCCTGATCAATGCCAGCTTCCGCAAGGTCGGTATCCGTGAAACGGTGATCTTCGCCGACAAGCTCATGTACACCGGTTACAGCTATGCGACCCGCGCCGGTATCTCCATCAGCATCAACGATATGCTGGTACCGCCAGAGAAAGGCCAGCTGATCGCATCGGCGGAAGCCGAAGTGAAAGAGATCGAAGACCAGTACGTCTCCGGTCTGGTCACGCAAGGCGAGCGTTACAACAAGGTGGTGGATATCTGGGGTCGTGCCGGCGATAAGGTCGCCGACGCCATGATGAAACAGCTGCGCGAAGAGCCTGTACTGGACGACGAAGGCAAGCAAGTCATGAAGGACGGCAAGCCAGTCCGTCAGGAATCGTTCAACGCCATCTACATGATGGCCGACTCCGGTGCTCGTGGCTCCGCGGCGCAGGTCCGTCAGTTGGCTGGTATGCGTGGCCTGATGGCGAAGCCGGACGGCTCCATCATCGAGACGCCGATCACGGCGAACTTCCGTGACGGCCTGAACGTGTTGCAATACTTTATTTCCACCCACGGTGCTCGTAAGGGTCTGGCTGATACCGCATTGAAGACTGCGAACTCAGGTTACCTGACCCGTCGTCTGGTCGACGTGACCCAGGATCTGGTGGTCACCGAGCATGATTGCGGTACGGTCGAAGGTCTGGTCACCAAGGCGTTGGTCAAGGGCGGCGAAGTGGTCGAGCCGTTGCATGATCGCATCCTGGGTCGTACCACCGCTCTGGATATCCTCAATCCTGAATCCCAGGAAGTGGTCTATCCGGCCGGTACCCTGTTGACCGAAGATGAAGTCGAACATATCGACGCACTCGGTATCGACGAGGTCAAGGTGCGTACCGCGCTGACCTGTGACACCCGTTACGGTATCTGTGCCAAGTGCTACGGCCGTGACCTGGGTCGCGGCAAGCTCATCAACATGGGCGAAGCGGTCGGTGTGATCGCCGCGCAGTCCATCGGCGAGCCTGGCACCCAGCTGACCATGCGTACCTTCCACATCGGTGGTGCGGTATCGCGTGCAGCGTCGGTCAGCCAGATCGAAAGTAAATCCAACGGGGTGGTGCGTTTCAGTTCCACCATGCGTTACGTGACCAATGCCCGTGGCGAGCAGGTCGTGATCTCCCGTAATGGCGAAGCCATGGTGCAGGACGAGAACGGCCGTGAGCGCGAGCGTCATAAAGTGCCGTACGGCGCGACGCTGGTGGCGACCGACGGTAAGCAGGTTAAGGCAGGCCAGGCACTGGCTACCTGGGATCCGCATACCCGTCCGATCATCACGGAGTACGCCGGTCGCGTGAAGTTCGAGAACGTCGAAGAAGGCGTGACCGTCGCCAAGCAGGTCGATGAAGTCACTGGCTTGTCCTCGCTCGTGGTCATCGATCCTAAACAGCGTGCCGGTCAGTCCAAGGGTCTGCGTCCACAAGTGAAGCTGATGGACGCGAATGGCGGCGAGGTCAAGATCGCAGGCGGCGATGCTCCGGTCAACGTGACCTTCCAGCTTGGCTGCATCATCACCGTCAAGGACGGTCAGGAAGTCGGCGTGGGCGAAGTGCTTGCACGTATCCCACAAGAATCTTCCAAGACCCGTGACATCACCGGCGGTCTGCCGCGCGTGGCCGAACTGTTCGAAGCCCGTTCCCCGAAAGATGCCGGCATGCTGGCAGAAGTCACCGGTACGGTCTCCTTCGGTAAGGACACCAAGGGTAAGCAGCGTCTGGTCATCACCGACCTCGACGGTATGTCCAGCGAGTTCCTGATCCCTAAGGACAAGCACGTGACGGCGCATGACGGCCAAGTCGTGACCAAGGGCGAGAGCATCGTCGACGGTCCGGCAGATCCGCAGGATATCCTGCGTTTGCAAGGCCGCGAAGCGCTGGCGCGCTACATCATCGACGAAGTGCAGGACGTCTACCGTCTGCAAGGCGTGAAGATCAACGACAAGCACATCGAAGTGATCGTGCGTCAGATGCTGCGTCGTGTGCGCATCACCGATGCTGGCGACACCAACTTCATCCTGGGCGAGCAGGTCGAGCGCGCAGACGTGTTGTCCGAGAACGAACGCGTACTGGCAGAAGACAAGCGTCCGGCTAGCTTCGAGTATGTATTGCTGGGTATCACCAAGGCTTCCTTGTCGACGGATTCGTTCATCTCCGCGGCTTCCTTCCAGGAAACCACGCGTGTGCTGACGGAAGCGGCCATCCTTGGTAAGCGCGACGAGTTGCGCGGTCTGAAGGAAAACGTCATCGTCGGTCGTCTGATCCCTGCAGGTACGGGTCTGGCATATCACGAGACACGCAGACGTCAGGCAGCCGGTGTAGATGCGGCGCCTGCAGTAGTAGAAGAGGCCGTGATCGAGTCCGTTGAAGTAGCTACCGACAACCCGGAAGTCGCTTGATAACTCAAGGTATTTATTGACAACAAACACAACGCTAAATAGAATGCAGGGTTTTTCGGGATGGCTGCACGCCGTCCCGTAATTTTTAGCGAGCTAACACAAAGGCTATAAGCAATGCCAACCATCAATCAATTAGTGCGCAAGCCGCGCCAAAAGATAGTCACCAAGAGCAAGGTGCCTGCACTGGAGAGTTGCCCACAGAAGCGTGGTGTTTGCACTCGTGTGTACACCACCACCCCGAAGAAGCCTAACTCCGCGTTGCGTAAGGTCGCCAAGGTGCGCCTGACCAATGGTTACGAAGTGATCAGCTACATCGGCGGCGAAGGCCACAACCTGCAGGAGCACTCGGTCGTGCTGTTGCGTGGTGGTCGTGTGAAGGACTTGCCGGGTGTGCGTTACCACATGGTGCGCGGTAGCTTGGATACGGCTGGTGTGAAAGACCGTAAACAGTCCCGCTCCAAATACGGTGCTAAGCGCCCTAAAGCGGCATAACGCCTGCATCAAGATTAAGGAATCGAGAAAGCCATGCCAAGACGTAGAGAAGTCCCCAAGCGTAACATCCTTCCAGATCCGAAGTTCGGTAGCCAAGAGGTTTCCAAGTTCGTTAATGTGCTCATGACCGGCGGTAAGAAGTCTGTCGCAGAGCGCATTCTGTACGGTGCATTCGACCAGATCGCTGACAAGAGCGGCAAGGATGCGCTGGAAGTCTTTACGCTGGCAATCAGCAACCTGCGCCCGGTCGTCGAAGTGAAGAGCCGTCGTGTCGGTGGCGCCAACTACCAAGTGCCTGTCGAAGTGCGTCCAGCACGTCGCAGCGCCCTGGCGATGCGTTGGCTGCGTGACGCAGCGCGCAAGCGTGGCGAAAAGTCCATGGGCCTGCGTTTGGCTGCTGAGCTGATCGAGGCTTCCGAAGGTCGCGGTTCCGCAATGAAGAAGCGTGAAGAAGTCCACCGTATGGCAGAAGCCAACAAGGCCTTCTCGCACTTCCGCTTCTAAACCGTCATATCAAGTAAAAGGTAATCGCTGTGGCTCGTAAAACCCCTATTAATCGCTACCGTAACATTGGTATCAGCGCGCACATCGACGCTGGTAAGACCACGACAACGGAACGTATCCTCTTTTACACCGGCGTGAATCACAAGATCGGTGAAGTGCATGATGGCGCTGCCACCATGGACTGGATGGAGCAAGAGCAAGAGCGCGGCATTACCATCACTTCCGCTGCGACCACCGCCTTCTGGAAAGGCATGGGCGGCAACTACCCTGAGCACCGTATCAACATCATCGATACCCCGGGCCACGTCGACTTCACGATTGAAGTCGAGCGCTCCATGCGTGTCCTGGACGGTGCCTGCATGGTCTACTGTGCGGTCGGTGGCGTGCAGCCACAGTCCGAGACTGTCTGGCGCCAAGCCAACAAGTACAAGGTGCCTCGTCTGGCGTTCATCAATAAGATGGACCGCACCGGCGCCAACTTCTTCAAGGTCTACGACCAGCTGAAGACTCGCCTGAAGGCAAACCCAGTGCCTGTCGTTGTACCGATCGGTGCGGAAGACACCTTCACCGGTGTCGTCGACCTGATCAAGATGAAGGCCATCATCTGGGACGAAGCCAGCCAAGGCACCAAGTTCAGCTACGAAGAGATCCCTGCAGAGCTGGCGGCTGAATGTGCCAAGTGGCGTGAGAACATGATCGAAGCGGCTGCCGAAGCCAATGAAGATCTGATGAACAAGTACCTCGAATCCGGTGAACTGACCGAGGCTGAGATCATCAAGGGTCTGCGCGATCGCACGATCGCCAACGAGATCCAGCCGATGCTGTGCGGTACCGCATTCAAGAACAAGGGTGTGCAGCGTATGCTGGACGCCGTCGTCGATTTCCTGCCATCTCCAGTGGATATCCCGCCGGTCAAGGGAGAGCTCGAGAACGGCAATGAGGCGTTCCGCAAGGCTGAAGACGAAGAGAAATTCTCTGCGCTGGCATTCAAGATCATGACCGACCCGTTCGTTGGTCAGCTGATCTTCTTCCGTGTTTACTCCGGCATCGTCAACTCCGGCGATACCGTCTACAACTCGGTCAAGGGCAAGAAAGAACGTCTGGGTCGTATCCTGCAGATGCATGCTAACCAGCGTGAAGAGATCAAGGAAGTGCGTGCGGGCGACATAGCTGCCGCGGTCGGTCTGAAGGAAGCCACCACTGGCGACACGCTGTGTGACCCAGATCACGTGATCATTCTTGAGCGCATGATTTTTCCTGAGCCTGTGATCCACGTGGCTGTCGAGCCAAAGACCAAGGCTGACCAGGAGAAGATGGGTATCGCGTTGAATCGTCTGGCGCAGGAAGATCCATCTTTCCGTGTGCGCACCGATGAAGAGACCAATCAAACCATCATTTCCGGTATGGGTGAGTTGCACCTGGAAATCCTGGTGGACCGTATGCGTCGTGAGTTCAACGTTGAAGCCAACGTCGGTGCCCCGCAAGTGGCTTACCGTGAAGCGATCAAGAAGAAGATCGAAGTCGAAGGTAAATTCGTTAAGCAATCCGGTGGTAAGGGTCAATACGGTCACGTATGGCTCATCATGGAGCCTAACGAAGCTGGCAAGGGCTACGAGTTCGTGGATGCCATCAAGGGCGGTACCGTACCTCGTGAATTCATCCCTGCAGTCGATAAGGGTCTGAAGGAAACCATTCCTTCGGGCGTGCTGGCCGGCTTCCCTGTGGTTGACGTCAAGGTCACGCTGTTTGACGGTTCGTACCATGATGTGGACTCGAACGAAAACGCGTTCAAGATGGCCGCTTCCATGGCATTCAAGGACGGTATGCGTAAGGCTGATCCAGTCCTGCTCGAGCCGATGATGGCGGTAGAAGTCGAGACTCCTGAAGATTACATGGGCGACGTCATGGGCGACTTGTCCTCCCGTCGCGGCATGATCCAGGGGATGGAAGATACGCCTAGCGGCAAGATCATCCGTGCCGAAGTGCCGTTGGCAGAGATGTTCGGTTACTCCACGGTCGTGCGCTCCTTGTCCCAAGGTCGCGCCAGCTACACCATGGAGTTCAAGCACTACTCCGAAGCGCCACGTAACGTGGCAGATGCCATCATCAACAAGAAATAACGACTATATAAACTGAATAGATAGATTTAGATAAGGAAAACATCATGGCAAAAGGCAAATTTGAGCGGACGAAGCCGCACGTTAACGTAGGTACTATTGGTCACGTTGACCATGGCAAGACGACGTTGACGGCAGCGATCACCACGATTCTTTCGAAGAAGTTCGGTGGTGAAGCGAAGGGTTATGCGGACATTGACGCGGCGCCGGAAGAGAAGGCACGCGGCATCACCATCAACACTGCCCACGTCGAGTACGAGACGGCTACCCGTCACTACGCGCACGTTGACTGCCCAGGCCACGCTGACTACGTCAAGAACATGATCACCGGTGCTGCCCAGATGGACGGCGCGATCCTGGTCTGTTCCGCTGCTGACGGCCCGATGCCACAAACCCGTGAACACATCCTGCTGGCTCGCCAAGTAGGCGTCCCATACATCGTCGTATTCCTGAACAAGGCCGACATGGTGGACGACGCTGAGCTGCTGGAGCTGGTCGAGATGGAAGTGCGCGAGCTCTTGTCCAAGTACGACTTCCCAGGTGATGACACCCCGATCGTCAAGGGTTCCGCCAAGCTGGCACTGGAAGGCGACCAATCCGAGATCGGCGAGCCCTCCATCTTCCGTCTGGCTGAAGCACTCGACAGCTACATCCCAACCCCAGAACGCGCGATCGACGGCACCTTCCTGATGCCAGTTGAAGACGTATTCTCGATTTCCGGCCGTGGTACCGTTGTGACCGGTCGTATCGAGCGCGGTATCGTCAAGGTTGGTGATGAAATCGAAATCGTTGGTATCAAGCCAACCCTGAAGACCACCTGTACCGGTGTTGAAATGTTCCGCAAGCTGCTCGACCAAGGTCAAGCAGGCGACAACGTCGGCGTACTGCTGCGCGGTACCAAGCGTGAAGAAGTCGAGCGCGGTCAAGTATTGGCCAAGTCCGGTTCCATCAAGCCACACACCAAGTTCACTGCCGAGATCTACGTACTGGGCAAGGACGAAGGTGGTCGTCATACCCCATTCTTCAACGGTTACCGTCCACAGTTCTACTTCCGTACCACCGATGTGACCGGTGCGGTTGAGCTGCCAGCGGGTACCGAGATGGTGATGCCTGGTGACAACGTATCGATCACGGTTGCGCTGATTGCGCCGATCGCGATGGAAGAAGGTCTGCGCTTCGCGATCCGCGAAGGCGGCCGTACCGTCGGTGCAGGCGTCGTCGCTAAGATTATCGAGTAATCAGTAACTACCAGGGCGGTAGGTTTTCGAACCTACTGCCCTTTCGCTCTTTATGAAGTTCGCTCTTTAAGGAAAAGTAAAATGGCAGCTCAAAAAATCCGTATCCGCCTGAAAGCATTCGACTATCGCCTGATCGACCAGTCCGCACTGGAGATCGTCGATACCGCCAAGCGCACCGGCGCCGTGGTTAAGGGTCCAGTGCCTTTGCCGACCCGTATCGAACGTTTCGACATCCTGCGTTCGCCGCACGTCAACAAGACTTCGCGTGACCAGTTCGAGATCCGTACGCATCAGCGCTTGATGGATATCGTCGACCCAACCGATAAGACGGTGGATGCGCTGATGAAGCTGGACCTGCCAGCTGGCGTGGATGTAGAGATCAAGCTGTAATTGTTTTATCGGCCGAACGGCCAAGTGGTTGTAATTAAATGGGAGGCGGGCTATAATCCGCCCCTTTCGTAAAAACTGAGCCGGTCAATTGTAATCGGCTCTTTCATTAATTATAAGGAAACGATCATGAGCTTAGGGCTTATTGGTCGCAAGGTGGGTATGACCCGCGTATTTACCGAAGATGGCGAAAGCATCCCGGTAACTGTGCTGGAAGTCGTGCCTAACCGTGTGACACAGATCAAGACACCAGAGAGCGATGGCTACAACGGCCTTCAAGTCGCTTATGGTGAACGTCGTGCCAGCCGTATCGGCAAAGCGCTGACCGGTCACTACGCCAAGGCGGGTGTGGCTGCAGGTGCCGGCATCAAAGAATTCCCTGTGACTGCAGATGTGCTCGCCAACTACGCTGTAGGTGGCAACATCACCGTGGAGATTTTCCAGCCGGGTCAACTGGTCGATGTGACCGGTACCTCGATCGGTAAAGGCTTCGCTGGCGCCATCAAGCGTCACAACTTCAGTTCCAACCGTGCGTCGCACGGTAACTCCCGTTCGCACAACGTGCCAGGTTCCATCGGTATGGCGCAGGATCCAGGTCGCGTGTTCCCTGGTAAGCGCATGCCTGGTCATCTGGGTGCGATCAAGACCACTGTGCAAAACCTGCAGATCGTACGTGTGGATGCCGAGCGCAACCTGCTGCTGATCAAGGGTGCAGTCCCTGGTTCCAAGGGTGGTGACGTCGTCGTACGTCCAGCCGTGAAAGCGAGTGCATAATGGAACTCAAGTTAATCGATAAGAACGGTAAGCCGGCCAAAAGCGGCGTCACGGTCTCCGAAGTGACCTTCGGTCGTGAATTCAACGAGGCGCTGGTGCATCAGGTCGTGGTCGCTTACATGGCCAATGCCCGTACCGCTACCCGTGCCCAGCTGGGTCGCGGTACCGTGAGCCATACCACGCACAAGCCATGGAACCAAAAGGGTACTGGTCGCGCGCGTTCAGGTATGAGCTCCAGCCCGATCTGGCGTGGAGGCGGTCGCGCTTTCCCAAACAGCCCTGACGAGAACTTCAGCCACAAGGTGAACCGCAAGGCTTACCGTGCTGGTATGCAATCCATCCTGTCCGAGCTGGTCCGTCAAGATCGTCTGAGCGTGGTCGAAGAATTTAGTGTCGATACGCCAAAGACCAAGGCGCTGGTCGAGAAGATCAAGGGCCTGGGTTATAACGAAGGTGTATTGGTGCTGACCGACAGCTTCAACGAAAACCTGTACCTATCCGCCCGTAACCTGCCGAATGTGCTGGTCATCGAAGCGCAGTACGCTGACCCGGTCAGTCTGGTTCGCTTCCCGAACGTGGTGGCGACCAAGGCTGCGGTCAAGAAGCTTGAGGAGATGCTGGCATGAGCGCACAAATCCACACCCAAGACCGTCTGTTGCAAGTGATCGTTGCTCCGCAGATCACTGAAAAGGCGACGCGTATCGCTGACAAGAATCAGCAGATCGCTTTCAAGGTACGTACCGATGCGACCAAGCCTGAAATCAAGGCGGCGATCGAATTGGTATTCAAGGTCGAAGTCGACTCCGTCACCGTGATCAACGTCGCTGGCAAGGCGAAGCGCGTTGGTCGCACCATGGGTCGTCGTCAGGACTGGAAGAAGGCTTATGTGAGCCTGAAGCCAGGTCAAGAAATTAACTTCGCAGCGGGCGAATAGGAGAAATCATGGCACTGATCAAAGTCAAGCCAACTTCCCCAGGTCGGCGCGCCGTAGTCAAGGTGGTGACACCTGAGCTGCATAAGGGCAAGCCCCATGCGCCCCTGCTGGAGAAGCAAAGCAAGAACGCTGGCCGTAATAACAACGGTCATATCACGACACGTCACCAAGGTGGCGGTCATAAGCAGCATTACCGTATCGTCGATTTCCGTCGCAACAAGGATGGCATCGTCGCTAAGGTCGAGCGTCTGGAATACGATCCGAATCGTAGCGCCCACTTGGCATTGCTATGCTATGCCGACGGCGAGCGCCGCTACATCATTGCCCCGCGCGGTGTTTCCGCAGGTGCGCAACTGGTGAGTGGATCCGATGCGCCGATCAAGGCTGGCAATGCTCTGCCGCTGCGCAACATCCCGGTCGGTAGCACCATCCATTGCATCGAGCTGCAACCTGGCAAGGGTGCACAGATCGCACGTTCCGCCGGTACTTCCGTGCAGCTGTTGGCGCGTGAAGGCAGCTATGCGCAATTGCGTTTGCGTTCCGGCGAAGTGCGCCGCGTACACGTCGATTGCAAGGCCACCATCGGTGAAGTCGGTAACGAAGAGCATTCCTTGCGTTCCATCGGTAAGGCCGGTGCAGTGCGTTGGCGTGGTGTTCGCCCAACCGTTCGCGGTGTGGTGATGAACCCGGTCGATCACCCGCACGGCGGTGGTGAAGGCAAGACTGCTGCAGGTATGAACCCGGTGAGTCCATGGGGCACGCCGACCAAGGGTTACCGTACCCGCAAGAACAAGCGTACCGATAACATGCGCGTCAGCCGTCGTCCGGCTAATAAGAGGTAATCAATATGGCACGTTCAATTAAAAAAGGGCCATTCGTTGATGGCCACCTGGCAAAGAAAGTGGAAGCCGCAGCTGCAGCTCGTGATCGCAAGCCGATCAAGACCTGGTCGCGCCGCTCCACCATCCTGCCTGACTTTATCGGTCTGACGATCGCTGTGCACAATGGTAAGCAACACGTGCCAGTCCTGATCTCGGAAAACATGGTTGGCCACAAGCTTGGCGAGTTCGCATTGACCCGTACGTTCAAGGGTCACGCGGCCGACAAGAAAGCCAAGAAGTAGGAGATGAGCATGCAAGTATCTGCAATTTTGAAGGGTGTGCACCTCTCTCCACAGAAGGCGCGCCTAGTGGCTGATCTGATCCGTGGCAAGAAGGTCGATCATGCACTCAACATCTTGAACTTCACGCCTAAGAAGGGCGCTGAAATCATCAAGAAGGTGGTTGAGTCCGCGATCGCTAACGCCGAGCACAACGAAGGCGCTGATATCGACGAGTTGAAGGTGACTTCGATCTATGTCGACAAGGGTATCGTGCTCAAGCGTATCCGTGCACGTGCCAAAGGCCGTGCCGGTCGGATCATCAAACCAACCTGTCACATCACTGTGACCGTCGGTAACTAAAGGAATCGCTATGGGTCAGAAAATTCATCCGTTTGGTTTCCGCCTGAGTGTCCAGAAGAACTGGTCTTCTCGCTGGTATTCCAATAGCAAGAACTTCCCGGCGATGCTGAATAGCGACGTTAAAGTGCGTGAGTTCCTGAAGAAGAAGCTCGCACACGCAGCCGTCAGCCGTATCGTGATCGAGCGTCCTGCCAAGAATGCCAAGGTCACCATCTACAGTGCGCGTCCTGGTATCGTCATCGGCAAGAAGGGTGAGGACATCGAGTCCTTGCGCTCCAGCCTCCAAGGTTTGATGGGCGTGCCGGTACATCTGAACATCGAAGAAGTGCGCAAGCCAGAGATCGATGCCACGCTGATCGCCGAGAGCATCGCTCAACAGCTGGAAAAGCGTGTCATGTTCCGTCGTGCCATGAAGCGTGCGATGCAGAACGCCATGCGCCTGGGTGCGCAAGGTATCAAGATCATGAGCGCCGGTCGTTTGAACGGTATCGAGATCGCACGTACCGAATGGTATCGCGAAGGCCGTGTGCCATTGCATACCCTGCGTGCCGACATCGACTATGGTGTGGCAGAAGCCAAGACCACCTACGGCATCATCGGTATCAAGGTTTGGGTGTTCAAGGGTGAAGTGTTCGCAGGCAAGGGTGAGGCACCAGTGGCTGCCGTTGCAGAGCCAGAGCGCAAGCCAAGGAACACTGCCGCAGAACCAGAGAAGAGAGTAAGAAAGTCGGGGGCGAAAAATGCTACAGCCAGCTAGACAAAAATTCCGGAAGATGCAAAAAGGCCGCAACAAGGGCATTGCAACGACCGGTAATAAAGTAAGTTTTGGTGAATACGGCCTGAAGGCTGTGGGTCGTGGTCGTTTGACCGCGCGCCAGATTGAAGCGGCGCGTCGTGTCATGACCCGTCACATCAAGCGTGGTGGCCGTGTATGGATCCGTATTTTCCCGGATCAGCCAATCTCCAAGAAGCCTGCCGAAGTGCGTATGGGTAATGGTAAGGGTAGTACCGAGTACTACGTCGCCCAGATCCAACCCGGCAAGATGTTGTATGAAATGGACGGCGTCAGCGAAGAGCTGGCACGTGAAGCGTTCCGCCTGGCTGCTGCTAAGCTGCCGATCGAGACCACGTTCACCACCCGTCATATTGGGAGCTGAAGATGAAAGCATCCGAACTCAGAAGCAAGTCTGTTGACGAGCTGAACAATGAGCTGATCGAACTGCGCCGCGCGCAATTCTCTCTGCGCATGCAGTTGGCGACACAACAGTTGAACAAGGTTGACCAGGTAAGCAAGGTGCGCCGCGACATCGCTCGCGTCCGTTCCGTGCTGGCTGAGAAAGCGAAACAGGCGTAATCATGACTGAAACTCAAACTGCAAAAGTCGTTCGTAGCCTGACCGGTCGCGTCGTTAGCGACAAGATGGACAAGACCGTCACCGTGCTCGTCGAGCGCAAGGTCAAGCACCCGTTGATCGGCAAGGTCGTTCGCCGTTCCAACAAATTCCATGCACACGACGAAACGAACGAGTGCAAGGAAGGTGATCTGGTCGTGATCGAGGAAAGCCGTCCGCTTTCCAAGACCAAGACCTGGAAAGTTAGCAAGATCGTAGAAAAGGCGCGTAGCGTTTAATAAGTATTGCATCCCTTCCTTGCTTTTAGGATGGGATGCGGTATAGAATGTCGGACTTTTCGGCGGGCTCATAGCTCCCGCCCCAATACTGACCGTGGTTTATCGGCCGTGTAGGCACATGGCCGGTGTTGGTTTAACGGATTAAGTTGGAGATTATTCTCATGATTCAAATGCAATCTCGGCTCGAAGTTGCCGATAACACTGGTGCACGCTCCGTGATGTGTATCAAGGTGTTGGGCGGCTCCAAGCGTCGTTACGCTGGTATTGGCGATGTGATCAAGGTCAGCATCAAGGATGCTGCGCCACGCGGTCGCGTCAAAAAAGGCGAAGTCTACAGCGCTGTTGTCGTGCGTACGACCAAGGGTGTGCGTCGTCCAGACGGTTCCCTGGTCAAGTTCGATGGCAATGCAGCCGTTCTCTTGAACAACAAGCTGGAACCGATCGGTACCCGTATTTTCGGGCCTGTGACACGTGAGCTGCGTAGCGAGCGTTTCATGAAGATCGTGTCGCTGGCACCAGAAGTATTGTAAGGAGCTGCTAGATGAGCAAGATTCGTAAGGGTGATGAAGTCATCCTGAATACAGGCAAGGACAAGGGTAAACACGGCACCGTGCTGCGCGTACTCGATACCGGCCATGTGGTGGTAGAAGGTGTCAACATGGTGAAGAAGCATGCCAAGCCAAACCCGATGCGTGGTGTGACTGGCGGCATCATCAGCAAAGAGATGCCGATCGACATCTCCAATGTTGCTTTATTTAATCGTGCCACCCAAAAGGGTGATCGCGTGGGCTTCAAGACCCTGGACGACGGCCGCAAGGTCCGTGTTTTCAAGTCCAGCGGTGAAGTCGTAGACGCATAAGTAGAGAGAAGCATCATGGCTCGTTTAAAAGATTTTTATAAAGAAACCGTGGTTAAGAGCTTGACCGAACAGTTCGGTTACAAGTCCGTCATGGAAGTGCCGCGCATCGACAAGATCACCCTGAACATGGGTGTGGGCGAAGCGGTCGCTGACAAGAAGATCATGGAGAACGCCGTTTCCGACATGGAGAAGATCGCCGGTCAGAAGGCCATCGTCACCAAGGCGAAGAAGTCCGTTGCGTCCTTCAAGATCCGTGACGACTATCCGGTCGGTTGCAAGGTGACCCTGCGTCGCGAACGTATGTATGAGTTCCTGGATCGCCTGATCACTGTCGCCATTCCACGTATCCGTGACTTCCGCGGTATCTCCGCCAAGTCTTTCGATGGCCGTGGTAACTACAACATGGGCATCAAGGAACAGATCATTTTCCCGGAAATCGAGTACGACAAGATCGATGCGCTGCGTGGTATGAACATCACCATTACGACAACCGCTAAGACTGACGAAGAGGCGCGTGCGTTGCTCTCCGCTTTCAGCTTCCCATTTAGGAATTAGACAACATGGCTAAAACCTGTCTGATCGAGCGCGAACAGAAACGTCGCGACACTGTTAAGAAGTATGCAGCCAAGCGCGAAGCGCTGACGGCCATCATGAACGATACCAAGGCTTCCCCTGAAGATCGTCGCGATGCACGCCTCAAGTTGCAAAGCCTGCCACGTAACTCCAGCCCGGTGCGTCTGCGTAATCGCTGTGCCCTGACTGGCCGTCCGCGTGGTGTATTCAGTAAGTTTGGTATTGCGCGCGGCAAGCTGCGCGAATTGATGATGCGTGGCGAAGTGCCAGGCGTCACCAAGGCCAGCTGGTAACGGAGGGATTGAAGAATGAGTATGAGTGATCCGATTGCCGACATGCTGACGCGCATCCGTAATGCGCAGAGCACCAACAAGCCTAGCGTCACGATGCCGGCATCCAAGCTCAAAGGCGCTATCGCCAGCGTGCTGAAGGATGAAGGCTATATCGACGACTACATGGTGCAGGCAGTTGACGGTAAACCACAATTGAACATCAGCCTGAAGTATTACGCTGGCCGCCCTGTAATCGAGAAGATCGAGCGCGTCAGCCGTCCTGGCCTGCGCATCTACAAGGGCACCCAGGATATCCCTAAGGTAATGAACGGCCTCGGCGTGACCATCGTGTCCACGTCCAAGGGTGTAATGACTGATCGTAAAGCGCGCGCTGCCGGTATCGGTGGTGAAGTGCTGTGCGTCGTAGCTTAAGGAGCGGAACATGTCTCGCGTAGCTAAGAACCCAGTCGCTATCCCAGCCAAAGTTGAAGTGGCATTGTCCGCTGACAACATCGCGGTTAGCGGTCCGCTGGGCAAGATGTCCCAGGCTTTGACCGGTGCCGTCAAGTTGAACCGTGAGGGTGACACGCTCACATTCACGGCGGCGAACGATAGCCAGCACTCCCGTGCGATGTCCGGTACCGTGCGTGCACTGGTCGCCAACATGGTGCATGGCGTATCCGTCGGCTTTACCCGTAAATTGAACCTGGTAGGTGTTGGTTACAAGGCGCAAGCTCAAGGTACCACCCTGAACCTGGATCTCGGATTTTCACATCCGGTCAACCACAAGATGCCAGCTGGCGTCACGGTGCAAACCCCGACCCCGACGGAGATCATCCTGACCGGCGTGGACAAGCAGGTGGTTGGTCAAGTTGCCGCGCAGATTCGCGCATACCGTTCCCCAGAGCCATATAAGGGCAAGGGTGTTCGCTATGCTGACGAAGTCGTGGTTATCAAAGAAACCAAGAAGAAGTAAGGCATAAGTCATGACTAATACTAATTCTCGTTTGCGTCGTGCACGTAAAACCCGTGCCAAAATCGCCGAGCTGAAGGTCACCCGCCTGAGTGTGCACCGTACCAACACGCACATTTACGCGCAAATCATCGCCGAGAGCGGTGATAAGGTTCTGGCCAGTGCTTCTACTCTTGAAGCTGAAGTTCGCAAGAGCATCAAGAATGGCGGCAACATCGCTGCAGCAGCTGAGATCGGCAAGCGTATCGCCGAAAAAGCCAAGGCTGCCGGTGTGACCACCGTTGCATTCGACCGCTCTGGCTACAAATACCATGGCCGTATCAAGGCGCTGGCTGATGCCGCGCGTGAAAACGGCTTGTCCTTCTAATAGCGGGGTTGATGATGGCAAAAGCAGATATGGAACAGCAGCAGACCGATGGTCTGCGCGAGAAGATGATCGGTGTCAACCGCGTAACCAAGGTGGTTAAGGGTGGCCGTATCATGAGTTTTGCTGCACTGACCGTGGTTGGTGATGGCGATGGTGGCGTAGGCATGGGCAAGGGCAAGGCGCGTGAAGTGCCGGTCGCCGTGCAAAAGGCGATGGACGAAGCCCGTCGCGGCATGGTCAAGGTCAGCTTGAACAACGGTACGCTGCATCACGCAGTGACCGGTGTGCATGGCGCAGCCAAGGTGTTCATCCAGCCAGCTTCCGAAGGTACCGGCATCATCGCTGGTGGCGCTATGCGCGCGATCTTCGAGGTGATGGGTGTGACCAATGTACTGGCCAAATGTATCGGTTCCACCAACCCATACAACGTGGTGCGTGCCACGCTGAACGGTTTGCAGTCCATGAACACTCCGTCTGAGATCGCTGCAAAGCGTGGCAAGTCGGTTGAAGAAATCAGAGGCTAATCATGGCAAAAGCAAAGAAAGAAACCGGCTCGATCAAGGTGACCTTGGTCAAGAGCACGATCGGCAGAATCGAATCTCACCGTGCATCCGTGCGCGGCCTGGGTCTGCGTCGCCTGAACCATACGGTTGAAGTGCAAGATACCCCGGAAAATCGCGGCATGATCAACGCGGTGAGCTATCTCTTAAAGGTAGAAGCATAATGAAATTGAATTCTATTAAGCCTGCAGAAGGCGCCAAGCACGCCAAGCGTCGCGTTGGTCGCGGCATCGGTTCCGGTCTGGGTAAGACCGCCGGCCGTGGTCACAAGGGTCAGAAGTCTCGTACCGGCGGTTTTCACAAGGTGGGTTTCGAAGGCGGTCAAATGCCTTTGCAACGTCGTCTGCCTAAGCGTGGTTTCAATTCGCTGACTGCAGCGGACACCGCACATGTGCGTACCGGTGAACTGGTCAAAGTGGAAGCCGATGTGATCGACTTGCTCGCACTGAAGGCAGCTAACGTCGTAGCGCCTGGTGCGAAGACGGTCAAGGTCTACTTGTCCGGCGATGTGACCCGTGCACTGACTGTGCAAGGGTTGCTGTTGAGCAAGGGTGCGCGTGCTGCAGTTGAAGCGGCAGGCGGCAAGATCGTAGAAGCAGCTTAAGAGTACATAATTGGCGAACGATAGTTTTCTGGGTGCCGTAGGCAAGATGAGCGAGCTGAAAAGCCGCTTGTTGTTTGTCCTCGGTGCTTTGGTGGTGTATCGCTTGGGCGCGCACATTCCGGTGCCAGGTATCGATCCGGATGTGTTGGCCAAGTTGTTTGAATCTCAGAGCGGCGGCATCCTGGGCATGTTCAACATGTTCTCCGGCGGCGCGCTATCACGGTTTACCGTGTTCGCTCTGGGGATCATGCCTTACATCTCCGCTTCGATCATCATGCAGTTGCTGACGGTAGTATCGCCGCAGCTGGAGCAGTTGAAGAAGGAAGGCGAAGCTGGACGTCGCCAGATCACGAAATATACGCGTTACGGCACCGTCATGCTGGCGCTTTTCCAGGGCTTGGGTATCTCCATCGCTCTGGAGGGTCAGCCGGGCTTGGTGCTGGATCCGGGCCTGATGTTCCGTTTCACCACGGTCATCACCCTGGTCAGCGGTACGATGTTTTTGATGTGGCTGGGCGAGCAGATCACTGAGCGCGGCATTGGTAATGGCATCTCCATTATCATTTTTGCCGGTATCGTGGCTGGTCTGCCTAGTGCGATCGGCGGTACTCTGGAATTGGCCCGCACAGGTGCGTTCTCCATTCCATTGGTACTGTTCCTGTTCGCTGCAACCATCTTGGTGACTGCATTCGTCGTATTCGTCGAACGCGGCCAGCGCAAGATCACGGTGAATTATGCGAAGCGTCAGGTCGGACGCAAGGTGTTCGGTGGCCAGACTTCCCATCTGCCGTTGAAGCTGAACATGGCGGGTGTGATCCCTCCGATCTTCGCGTCGAGCATCATTTTGTTCCCTGCCACGATGGCGGGTTGGTTTGGCAGCAGTGAGAGCATGACCTGGCTGAAGGATATCGGTTCGACGTTGTCGCCCGGCCAGCCGCTGTACATCATGTTCTTTGCTACAGCGATTATATTTTTCTGTTTCTTCTACACGGCATTGGTTTTCAATCCGAAAGAAACGGCAGATAACTTGAAGAAGAGCGGTGCGTTTGTCCCGGGTATTCGTCCAGGCGACCAGACCGCGAAGTATATCGATCGAATCATGGCGCGTCTGACGCTCGCCGGTGCTCTGTACATCACCGCCGTCTGTCTGCTGCCTGAATTCCTGATCCTGAAGTTCAACGTGCCATTCTACTTTGGTGGTACGTCGCTCTTGATTATCGTAGTCGTGACGATGGATTTCATGACACAAGTGCAAGCGCACCTGATGTCACACCAGTATGAAGGCTTGCTGAAGAAGGCGAACTTTAAAGGTGGGGCGGTGACACCGCGGTAATCGGGTTCGGACGATGGCGAAAGAAGACAGAATCGAGATGCAGGGCGAGGTTCTAGAGAATCTGCCAAATGCGACGTTCAGGGTTAAGTTGGAAAATGGTCATGTAGTCTTGGGCTACATCTCCGGCAAGATGCGAATGCACTATATCCGCATCCTGCCAGGCGATAAGGTCACAGTGGAGATGACCCCGTATGATTTGTCCCGTGCGCGGATCGTTTTCCGTGCTAAGTAGTTAGTGAGTTTGAAAGCGTAGAGGTGAAAAATGAGAGTTCGTGCATCAGTCAAGGCTTTGTGCCGCAATTGCAAGGTGGTTCGCCGCCGCGGTGTGGTGCGTATTATTTGCACCGACCCACGTCACAAGCAGCGTCAAGGCTAATTGGACAGAACGAGTAGTTTAATGTGCGAAGCTGATTGTTAAAAGTCGGCTAAGCTGATAAAATTTTGGGCTTTTTTGGCGATTTGAATACAGATTACGCCATTATTTTGGAGTAGATACATGGCTCGGATAGCAGGGGTTAACATCCCAAACCATAAGCACACTGAAATCGCGTTGACCGCGATTTACGGTGTAGGTCGCAACACAGCGAAGCAGATCTGTCTGGCTGCTGGCGTTTCCGCTACCGCGAAGATCAAGGATCTGAACGATGCTGAGGTGGAAAAGCTGCGCGATGAGGTCGCCAAGCTGCGAGTGGAAGGTGACCTGCGTCGCGAGATCACCATGAACATCAAGCGCTTGATGGATCTGGGCTGCTACCGTGGCGTACGTCATCGTCGTGGTCTGCCGGTTCGCGGTCAGCGCACCAAAACCAATGCTCGGACTCGTAAGGGCCCAGTTAAGCCGATCAAGGCATCCAAGTAAGGAATAATGCAACATGGCTAAAGCTAACGTACGCGTACGCAAGAAAGTCAAAAAGAATATTGCCGAGGGCATCGCCCACGTGCACGCTTCTTTTAACAACACCATCATCACGATCACGGATCGCCAAGGCAATGCGTTGTCCTGGGCGACCTCTGGCGGCGCAGGTTTCAAGGGTTCCCGTAAGAGCACCCCGTTCGCAGCGCAGGTCGCTGCAGAAGCTGCAGGTAAAGCTGCACAGGAATGTGGTGTGAAGAATCTGGAAGTGCGCATCAAGGGCCCAGGCCCAGGCCGCGAATCGGCTGTACGCGCACTGAACGCTGTTGGTTTCAAAATCACCAGTATTTCGGATGTGACGCCAGTGCCGCACAACGGTTGCCGTCCACCCAAGAAACGCCGCATCTAAGCGCGCCGGAAAGATAATAGGAGAACACCTTGGCTAGAAATCTCGATCCTAAGTGCCGTCAGTGCCGTCGCGAAGGCGAAAAGCTCTTCCTGAAGGGCGAAAAGTGCTTTACCGATAAGTGCGCGATTGAAAAGCGTAACTTCCCACCAGGCCAACACGGTCAGCGTCGCAACCAGCGTCTGTCCGACTACGGCGTCCAGCTGCGTGAAAAGCAGAAGCTACGTCGTATCTATGGCGTGCTGGAAGGCCAGTTCCGCAGCTACTATGCAGCTGCCGATCGTCAAAAGGGCATCACCGGCGAGAACTTGTTGCAACTGCTCGAGTGCCGTCTGGACAACGTGGCTTACCGTATGGGCTTGGGTGCTTCACGTACCGAGGCACGTCAGATCGTTCGCCACAACAGCATTCTGGTCAATGGCAAGCGCGTCAACATCCCTTCCTACCAAGTGAAGCCTGGTGATGTCGTGCAAGTCTCCGACGCTGCCAAGTCCCAACTGCGTATCACCGGTGCGTTGGCTGCAGCTGAGCAACGTGGTTTCCCCGAGTGGCTCGAAGTGGATGTCAAGGCACTGAAGGGTACCTTCAAGGCCAAGCCTCAGCGCGATGAGCTGCCAGCCACGATCAATGAGTCTCTGGTAGTCGAACTTTACTCCAAGTAATTTTTGATACTTGGTACTAATCGACTAATTTAGGAGCGCAAGGAACGTTTATGCAAAACAATCCGAATGAATATTTAAAGCCACGTGTCGTTGACGTGGAAGTAATTTCGCCAGTGCGTGCTCGAGTAACCCTTGAGCCTATGGAGCGTGGCTTCGGCTATACCCTGGGTAATGCATTGCGCCGTGTGCTGCTGTCCTCCATCCCTGGTTATGCCATCACCGAAGTCAAGATTGACGGTGTCGTGCATGAATACTCCACCATCGACGGTGTACAGGAAGATGTGGTCGATATCCTGCTGAATCTGAAGGGTGTAGCACTCAAGCTGAACAACAAGTCTGAAACCATCCTGACGCTGAGCAAAGACTCCGAAGGTGTCGTCACCGCCGGTGATTTCGCGACTGGTCACGATGCTGAGATCGTCAATCCTGGTCACGTGATCGCTCACCTGACCAAGGGCGGCAAGCTGAATCTGGAAGTCAAGGTCGAGCAAGGCCGTGGTTATCAACCTGTCCCTGCTCGCCTGAAAGCCGAAGATGAAGATCGTATCCTGGGTTTCATCCAGGTTGACGCTTCCTTCAGCCCGATCAGCAAGGTCAGCTACCACGTTGACAGTGCACGCGTCGAACAGCGCACCGATCTGGACAAGCTGGTCATGGACGTCGAGACCAACGGTGTCGTCGAGCCAGAGCAAGCGATCCGCGATGCAGCCCGTATCCTGATGGGTCAGCTGGCCGTATTTGCAGACCTCGAAGGCGCGCCTACCGAGATCGAAGTCAAGCACGCACCACAGGTCGATCCTATCCTGCTGCGTCCGGTAGATGATCTGGAACTGACCGTACGTTCCGCTAACTGTCTCAAGGCAGAGAACATCTACTACATCGGTGACCTGATCCAGCGTACCGAGAACGAGCTGTTGAAGGCACCTAACCTGGGCCGTAAGTCTCTGAACGAGATCAAGGATGTGCTGGCTTCCAAGGGCCTGACTTTGGGCATGAAACTGGAAAACTGGCCGCCAGCTGGTCTGGAAAAAGTAAATTAATAAGTATTCCTGCAAAGGTGTGAGGGTATCACTATGCGTCATCGCAATAGCAATCGTAAATTAAACCGTACCAGCAGCCATCGCCAAGCGATGTTGCGCAATATGGCAACTTCTCTGCTGCGTCACGAGATCATCAAGACCACTTTGCCTAAGGCAAAGGAACTGCGTCGTGTGGCAGAACCCTTGATCACCTTGGGCAAGAATGCAACGCTGGCGAATCGCCGCCTCGCATTCAGTCGTCTGCGTGACCGTGATATCGTCGGCAAACTGTTCAATGAACTCGGTCCACGTTACCAGGCACGCAACGGCGGTTATCTGCGTATCCTGAAATGCGGTTTCCGCGTTGGCGATAACGCGCCGATGGCACTGGTTGAATTGGTGGATCGCCCAGACCTGGCTACCGAAGCTGAAGTGGTCGCCGAGTAATCAGCGGATCGCATCGAAAAAGCCGGTCAATGACCGGCTTTTTTATTGTCTGGCAGCCATACGCGTATTCAGCATCAGCGCAAAAATCGCAGTAACTGTGCCTCATCGAACGGCCAGGAAAGCTCTATGCCGGTATCCTCGCGCCTCACGACGGGGATGGTCAGCCCGTATCGCTCGAGCAAGGTCTCGTCATCGCTGATCTCGAGTTCCCGGTAACTGGTGAGTCCTTGCGGCAAGTCGTCGAGCATGTCCGCGGCAAGTTCACAGAGGTGGCAGGCCGATGTGCTGTAAAGTGTCAGTGGAATGGGCAATCCAGCAGGTCCTTTGATACATATGACGACTTAACTAAATTGGTCGTTGACGTTTTCGTCCAGCCTAAAAACCACCATAATAGCGGTTGTTGCGAACGCTGAATCCAGAACAAGTTTACTCAATTCTCTGTGGGCTGACGAATGGCTGAAATTCAAGAATCAAAAGAAAGCTTACAAGAGAGCCTGCAACAGGTCATCACCCTGCTGAACAAGCACCGATTGGTGGAGGGTCTTGTGCACAAGCAGGATATGCCGAAGCACGAACTCGTCGAATCCCTCGTCCATAAACAGAACCTGGCCGAGCTGCACAAGAAGCTCGATGCCCTGCACCCTGCGGACGTCGCTTACATCCTCGAAGCCCTGCCACTCGAACAGCGTCTCGACGTGTGGGACATGGTCAAGGCCGAGCGCGATGGCGAGATCCTGCTGGAAGTGTCGGATGCCGTTCGCCAGACCCTGATCGCCGACATGGATTCGGACGAATTGCTGGCAGCTGCCGAGCAACTCGATACCGACGAACTGGCCGATCTCGCGCCAGATTTGCCGAAAGACGTGCTGCAGGACTTGCTGGACAGTCTCGACATCCAGAACCGGGAACGACTGCAATCGGCTTTGGCCTACCCTGAGGATGCCGTCGGGGCCCTCATGGACTTCGATATCGTCACCATCCGCGAAGACATCACGCTGGAAGTCGCATTGCGCTATTTGCGCCGCATCGGCAGCCTGCCAGACCATACTGATAAACTCTTCGTGGTCGATCGCCATGACATTCTGCGCGGCGTGTTGCCCTTGAAGCGCCTGGTCGTCAGCGACCTGGACCTGGGTGTTGCCGAGATCATGGCGGCGGATGCCGTGGTCTTTCATCCGGAAGACAAGGCAGATGAGGCCGCCAAGGCCTTTGAACGTTATGACCTGGTGACTGCACCAGTGGTCGACGAGAACAACAAGCTGGTTGGCCGTATCACCGTGGATGCGGTGATGGACTTCATCCGGGACGAAGCCGAAAGCGACATGCTCTCGATGGCAGGTCTGCGGGAGGAGGAGGATCTGTTCTCTTCCGTTTGGAAGTCGGTGCAGAACCGCTGGTCATGGTTGGCCATCAACTTGATCACGGCACTGGTGGCGTCACGCGTGATCGGTTTGTTCGAGGGCTCGATTGAGAAGATCGTGGCATTGGCGGCGTTGATGCCGATCGTCGCCGGTATCGGCGGCAACTCCGGTAATCAGACCATCACCATGATCGTGCGAGGTCTGGCATTAGGCCAGATATCCACCCACAATATGAAATCCCTCCTGATGAAAGAGCTGGGCGTGAGTTTGATGAACGGCTTGATCTGGGGCAGCGTGCTCGGCCTGATCGCCTACTGGCTCTACGATAACTTCGCCCTCGGTGTCGTGATGATGAGCGCGATGACCTTGAATCTCTTGTTGTCCGCGGTGATGGGCGTGCTCATTCCCTTGCTGATGAATCGCTCCGGTCGTGACCCTGCCGTCGGCTCCAGTGTATTGATCACGGCGATGACGGATAGTGGCGGCTTCTTTATCTTCCTTGGTTTGGCGACGATCTTCCTGTTATGAACTCCGAGATGCAACTGATCTGGCAAGAGTTCCTGGCTGACCTGGCGACGCCGGCGTTCGCTTGGCAATTGGGCATCATCGTCGCCAGTCTATTGCTGGCCTGGTCCGTCAATGGCCTCTTGCGTGCCTATGTCATGCGACATGCACCGGAGACCTGGAAAGTCGCTATCGGGGGTATCAACCGCGTGTTGTTCCCGCTCTCGTCACTGCTATTCGTTTACATCGGCAAGCTGGCGCTCTCGTATTGGCATCACACCAGCATGCTCAAGCTCGCGGTGATCCTGCTGGCCGCCATGGCGGTGATCCGGCTAGCGGTCTATGGGGTACGGTTCATCTTCGCACCGGGCGGCTGGCTCAAGACCATGGAAAGTGCGATCTCTACCATCGTCTGGCTGATGCTGGCGTTACATCTAAGCGGATTGCTGCCGCAACTCGTGCTGGTGCTGGAGGATGTGAGTTTCAAGATCGGCAAGAGCCCGGTCAATCTCTTGCAGATATTCCAGGCGCTGTTGACCATCCTCGTCACCTTGTTCGTCGCGCTTTGGTTCAGCCGCATCCTCGAGAACAAGCTGATGCGATCGGAACACCTCGGCATCAACATGCGTGTAGTGCTGAGCAAGCTGGTACGCATCGCGCTGTCCTTCGTTGCTATCCTCATGGCGCTCTCGGCGGTCGGGCTGGATATCACCTTGCTATCGGTATTCGGCGGCGCGCTGGGTGTGGGGCTTGGCTTCGGCCTGCAGAAGATCGCCAGCAACTATGTCAGCGGCTTCATCATCCTCACCGACAAGTCGATGCAGATCGGGGATGTGATCACCATCGACAATCATTATGGCGTCATCGACGATCTGCGCTCACGTTACATGGTGCTGCGTAAGCTCGATGGTACGCAAGTGATCATCCCCAATGAGAACCTCATCACCAGCCCGGTTATTAACCATTCTCTGGCTGAACATAAGGCCCGGGTGCAGCTCTTCGTCCAGGTCAGTTACGAGAGCCCGTTGAAACTGGCCATGCAGCTCATGTGCGAAGCGGCGGACAGGCAGCCCCGAGTGCTGGTCGAACCCAAACCCGAGCCGCGTATCGAAGCGTTCGGCGAGAGCGGCATCGATCTCAGCCTGAACATCTGGATCCCGGATCCGGAAGAGGGCTCAGCGACCCTGCGATCGGCGATCTATCTCGATATCTGGGAAGCCTTTCAGGCCAATGGTATATCAATCCCTTACCCGCAACGCGAGATCCGGATACTGGGAACGGTCCATACCAAGACTAGCGACGAGCCGGCAAAAGGTATAGATTGAATCAAACAGACAAGATGGAGTAATGATGGAATTGTGGTGGATCGAACTGCCCTGGTGGGGCTATGTGTTGGTGGCGTTAGGATTAACCCACATCACGATCGCAGCGGTGACGATCTATCTGCATCGCTGCCAGGCACATCGCGCCCTTGATTTGCACCCGCTGGTGAGCCATTTCTTCCGATTTTGGCTTTGGATGACGACCGGTATGGTCACCAAGGAATGGGCGGCCATCCATCGCAAGCATCATGCGCGCTGCGAGACGATAGAGGATCCCCATAGCCCACAGGTATTGGGGATCACCAAAGTCTTGCGTGAAGGTAGCGAGTTGTATCGTGCCGAAGCCAAGAACCAGGAGACTCTGGATAAGTTCGGTAGCGGTACGCCGGACGACTGGTTGGAACGTCACGTTTATACGCGGCACAGCGCCGCGGGCATCTATCTGATGATGGCAATCGATGTCGGCCTGTTCGGCCCCATCGGCTTGACCATCTGGGCGATACAGATGGCCTGGATCCCGATCACGGCCGCCGGCATCATCAATGGGATCGGCCACTACTGGGGGTACCGCAACTATGCCGCGGACGACGCGAGCACCAACATCCTGCCTTGGGGCATCCTCATCGGCGGTGAGGAACTGCACAACAACCACCATTCCTATGCCAGTTCCGCAAGGCTTTCCAGCAAGTGGTATGAGTTCGACATCGGCTGGCTCTATATCCGATCCATGCAGGCGGTCGGTTTGGCCAAGGTCAAGAAGGTCGCCCCGCGGATCCGGTTCGACTGGGCCAAGACCAGATGCGACCTCGATACCCTACAGGCGGTCATCACCCACCGCTTCGATGTCATGGGTAAATATGGCGCGATGCTGAAAAGGACTTACAAGGAAGAGATCGACAAGATCCGGGTGGCTTACCAGCAACATGGCCATGAATCCGCTACGCTTGACCTGATCCGTCACTGGCTGCACCTGGATGCGGCACACCTCCACGATCAGGAGAAGCAGGCCCTGCACCTCGCCTTGCAACATAGCGCACGATTGCAAACCTTATACCAGTTGAAGCAGGAGCTGAGTGCGATCTGGACACGCTCGGCGGAGACGCAGGAACAATTGCTCAAAAGCCTGGAGGATTGGTGTCACCGGGCCGAAACGAGCGGTATCCAGGCATTACAGGAATTTTCTTACCGCCTTAGATGCTACCGGATGGCATAGCAAGCGACTGAACGGGCGAATTGCTAGCTTTAGTTCTCTAAGCGCCTGAAATAAAAAAAGCCCGCATACGCGGGCTTTTTCTTGAATACCTCTAGCTCGGTTTATTTGAGCTTGGTTTCCTTGTACATCACATGCTTGCGAGCGACTGGATCGAACTTCTTGATCTCCATCTTCTCAGGCATGGTGCGCTTGTTCTTGGTCGTGGTGTAGAAGTGACCGGTGCCGGCGCTGGACTCGAGTTTGATTTTTTCACGCATGATCGTTATTCCTTAGATCTTCTCGCCAGCGGCACGCAAGTCAGCCAGAACGGCATCGATGCCATTCTTGTCGATCGTGCGCAGTGCGGCGTTAGTGATACGCAAGCTGACCCAGCGGTTCTCGCTCTCTACCCAGAATTTGCGATTCTGCAAATTAGGCAGGAAACGACGCTTGGTCTTGTTATTAGCGTGGGATACGTTATTCCCAACCATCGGCTTTTTGCCGGTTACCTGACATACGCGTGCCATGGCGGACTCCGAAATTCGAAAAGACCGCATTTATACCATGAAAATGCGAGCCTTTTCAAGTCAAATCATGATTTGTTTAATGTTTCCCTGTGCTGCCGAAGCCGCCTTCACCGCGCTGGCTAGCGGCGAATTCATCTACGACGTTGAAGCTGGCCTGCATGACCGGCACGATCACCAGTTGGGCGATACGCTCCAGCGGGTTGAGGATGAAGGACTCCTTGCTACGGTTCCAGCATGAGACCAATAGCTGGCCCTGGTAATCGGAGTCGATGAGCCCCACCAGGTTACCGAGGACGATGCCGTGCTTGTGGCCCAGTCCCGAGCGCGGCAGGATCATGGCGGCATAACCGGGATCATTGAGATGGATGGCCATGCCGGTCGGGATCATGGTGGTCTCGCCTGGGTGCAGCGTCTGCGTATGTTCGATGCAGGCGCGTAGGTCCAAGCCAGCTGATCCGGGGGTGGCGTAGGCGGGCATCATGTTGTGCAAACGTGCGTCGAGGATCTTCAGGTCAACGTTGAGGCTCATAGGGTTCTTTCAGTGAGGATCAGGATTCTTCAAGCATGCCGGCGACATGTTGCAACAGCAGGTGTGCAAGCACTGTTTTGCTCGCTTGCGGTAGGGGGTGATCGCCACGGTCATCGATCAGCGTCAGTGTCGCGTCGTCTTTCCCCATGCTTTCGTCGACTAGGTTCGCGACGATCAGCGGCAGTTGCTTACGGAGCCGTTTCTGGCTGGCGTATTCGATCAGTTGCTCGCTCTCGGCCGCGAAGCCGACACAGAACGGACCATGGTCCATCGCTGCCACCTTGGTCAGAATGTCTTCATTCGGTGAGAGCTCGAGCGTAAGCGTATGCTCACTCTTCTTGAGCTTTTGCGTGCCTGGACTCGCCGGTCTGTAATCCGCGACCGCGGCGACACTGATGAAGATGTCCTGTAAGGGGACACGCGCCATGACGGCATCGTGCATCTCGCCGGCGCTGACGACATGGACCGTCTCCACGTCGGGAGGCGGGGTCAAAGCCGTCGGCCCGGAGACCAGTGTCACCTTTGCGCCCATCGCCCATGCGGCCTGTGCGATGCTGTATCCCATCTTGCCGGAACTGATATTAGTGATGGCGCGTACCGGGTCGATCATTTCCATGGTGGGGCCAGCTGTGATCAATAGATTTTTCCCGGCAAGCAGTTTAGGTGTGGTCGCGACATCCAGCATCGCTAGCAGCTGTTCGGGTTCTAGCATGCGCCCCATACCGGTCTCGCCACAGGCTTGTTCGCCACGATCGGGCCCAAGGATGAACACAGCATCCTGTTCGAGTTGCGCGACGTTGCGTTGCGTCGCGGGGTTCTCCCACATCTGGCGGTTCATTGCCGGCGCCACCATGAGCGGACATTCGCGTGCCAGACAGAGCGTGGATAACAGGTCGTCTGCGCCGCCATGCACGATCTTGGCCATGAAATCGGCGCTGGCCGGGGCGATAAGGATGGCGTCAGCCTGTCGTGATAATTCGATATGCGGCATCCCATTGTCGATACTGGAATCCCACATGTCAGTGAATACCCGCTTACCGGACAAGGCCTGCATGGTGACTGGCGTGATGAACTGGCAGGCGGACTTGGTCATGACGACTTGCACGTCAATGCCTTGCTTGATCAGCAGTCTGACCAACTCTGCCGTTTTATACGCGGCGATGCCACCTGTGATACCTAATAGCAGTTTTTTAATGGGGGTGTAGGCCATAATCTGGAAAATCCTCAATAGATTCAATTTTATATGAAAGGGTGAGGTGTGGCGATTACCGATTGGCCTGCCGGGGAGCGGCCAAGAGAGAAATTGATGCGGCAAGGCGTGGCGACGCTATCGGATGCTGAACTGCTGGCGATCTTCCTGCGGGTCGGCGTCGCCGGCAAGAGCGCGGTCGATCTGGCGCGTGACCTGTTGCAGCGCTTCGGCAGCCTGAACGGGATATTTGCAGCCAGCGAGTCCATGATCTGCGAGGTTCATGGCATGGGGCCCAGCAAATATGCGCAGCTGCAGGCCATCTTCGAGATGAGCCGGCGAGCATTAATGGAAGAGATGCAAGGTGCCGACGCGCTGCACTCGCCCGGGCAAGTGAGGGATTACTTATGCCTGAGGCTCGGCGGACTCAAGCGCGAGGTCTTCATGGTGTTGTTCCTGGATGCGCAGAACCGGGTCGTCGCGCAAGAGGAGCTGTTCAGCGGCACCCTCACCCAGACCAGTGTCTATCCGCGTGAAGTGGTCAAACGCGCCTTGCATCACAATGCCGCTTCGGTGATCTTCGCCCATAACCATCCCTCGGGGGTCGCGCAACAAAGTCGCGCGGATGAGATGCTCACGGATGCGTTGAAACAGGCGCTCGCGCTGGTGGATATCCGCACCCTGGACCACATCGTGGTGGCGGGGAATTCCAGCCTTTCCTTCGCGGAGCAGGGCTTGTTGTAGCGGAGGATCAGCGCGAACCGTCACCACCCAGCTCGGCGAGACGTCGGATACGGGCTTCTTCTTCCTTCTTAACATCGTCGATGACCCGCATCACGGTCTTGAGGTCGACCGGTTTGCTGCTTTCGGTGAATCGGCCAGTCAGTGAGGTGTCGGGCGTCAGGTCGCCATGGGCATACAGCGACCAGATCTCTTTGCCGTATTGCGTAGTGAGCAGTTCTGGCGCAAAACGCCCGAAATACCCGCTGAGGTTATCCACGTCGCGTTGCAGCATGCTTTGTGCGTGATTGTTGCCGGCGGCATCCACCGCTTGCGGCAGATCGATGATCACAGGACCATCGCTGCTCATCAGGATATTGAATTCCGACAGGTCGCCGTGGATGACGCCGGCGCAGAGCATGCGTACCACTTCGCCCAGTAAGGTCGCATGATGCTGGCGCGCTTCCTCGGCACTGAACTCGACATCGTTGAGGCGTGGGGCGGCATTACCGGCAGCATCCGTGACCAGTTCCATCAGCAAGACGCCTTCGTAGAAGTTATAGGGCTTGGGCACACGGACCCCAGCCGCCGCCAGCCGGTAGAGCGCATCGACCTCCGCGCTCTGCCAGGCTTCTTCCT
Source organism: uncultured Methylotenera sp. (assembly GCA_902168195.1). Taxonomy (GTDB): domain Bacteria; phylum Pseudomonadota; class Gammaproteobacteria; order Burkholderiales; family Methylophilaceae; genus CABHOJ01. Next base: position 4,960 of record CABHOJ010000074.1, on the reverse strand, counting down.
GAGCCTGGCGCCCATATTTGGAACCCTTTTGCATGGCACGGGCTTGGCGGCTACTCTTGGTCTTGCGGCCTTCGGTGTAATCCACGCTCTGCCGGAAACTGCGCTTGTTAGCCTCCTTGTAAACCTTGGCACAGCGTACCTCGTCTCCGCAGCGCACCACATACACCGTGGCTTCCTTGCCGCTCATGAGTTGGCGGCTGACGTCATCGATCAGGCCGTCTTCGATGAGGGGTTCAAGTCGTTTTGGGGGTTTCATAGCGCGATGATAGGGGTTTTCAGGCGGAAGTGCGATCTTCGCCGGTTAAGTCGTTATCAATGCTGGCCTCAAAATGGGCCTAGGCGAACTCGTGTTCGATATCTAGGTAGTTTTCTTGCAGGAAGCGCGGGGTGCAGATGGCGAGGAACACCAGCGATGAGGATCCGGTGTTGGTGATACGTTGCGGCCGATCCTCAGGGATGATCACGACATCGCCTGCCGTCACAGATTGTGCACCGATACCCTCGACTTCCACCAAGCCCTGCCCTTCGAGGATGACATAGCGCTCAGCCGTACCGATCACTTTGTGCCAGCGGGTAGTGGCGCCGGGCAGCACGCGCGCCCTCGCGATCGATACAGCGTCATCTTCGGCAGTGTTGGACAGCTCCAGGATGTAGCATCGCTCTGGAGTGAAGACCTCCGCTTCGGGTTGGTGGCGGAGGATCTGCGCTTTCATGACCATTCTTTCCCGATCATTGAATGCAGATCGGGTATCGAGAAGAGATGTATCAACGGCCCTTGCCGCCGAGGGAACCGCGGTTGTAGTCCTTATCGCCGATCGGGATGCAACGTCCCAAACCCAGCAGGCCACCCTGGGTGCCGGGTGGGCAGCCCTGGTTCTCGGGGAATTGCTTGGCGACTTCCTTGGCTTCGGCCGCCTTCTTGATATCGACGAATTCCCAGCGACCGTTCGGATGCAGGATCACCGGATCCCCATTTGCCGTGGTGGCCTTGATCGGCGCAGGCGTCTCCTCGGCGAGGATGGGGGTGGAGAACAGCGTACATAACATCAGCACGGCAAAGATCGTTTTCATGTAAAGCATCCTAGGCTGCGAATTTATGGTGGAGTTTGACTAACCGCTTCAGCTCGGGCACGCAGGAGCCGCATTCCGTGCCGCATTTGAGCTTGTTCTGCAGTGTAGCAAAATCCGCACCCAGTTGGATGGTGTCGATGATCTCGTTCTCAGAGACGTCCAGGCAATTGCAGATGATCTTGCCGCGACTGCGCTGACCGGCGGGCGGCGCACTCAGTGGGGCCAGCGCCCAGCGCCGCAATTCGTCATTGAACGTGCCTTGGGTCATGACCTCTTTCAGCCAGGCGGTGGCCAGCACCTCGCCCATCAGGCGCACGCCGGTCACCTGGTCGCCTTCGACCATGATGCGTTTGCTGATGCCGCGTTTGGCATCTTGGTAATGCAGCATGGGGATGTCGTCGGTCATACCCAGCAACAGGTCGAGCTGTTCGATGAGGCTGGCATCGGGTGGCGCGGTATGCGCTGCCCGCAGGATCATGATGCCGGGGTCGCGTCCAAAGAGACCACAGCTGGCGTAATCGAAATGCGGCAATAACGTCCGCAGCTCTTGCAGTTGCTGCAGGTCACGGCAGCTACGCATGACGGTCATCTGCCACGGCAGATCGACCTTCTCTACCTTCACCGCCGCGTGTTTGAGTTCCGGCTGTTTCGATACCTTGTCGAATGCGCTCGGCATCAGGGCATTGACGCCGAGTCCGTGCATATACTGGCCACCCCAATGCATGGGGATGAAAGTCTGTGCCGGCAGCATCTCCTGCGAGGCTTGGGCGCGTACGACCAGGCTGCCGCGCTTGTTGCTCACCTTGACCAGGTCGCCGGCCTTGATCGAGCGTCTTTGCATGTCGTTCTCGTTCATCGAGATGACTGGTTCCTCGACATGGTTGAACAACTGGGCGACCGTCCCGGTGCGGCTCATGCCGTGCCACTGGTCGCGCAAGCGGCCGCTATTGAGGTGCAAGGGATGACGGGCGTCGGTCTTTTCAGCTGTGGCCTTGTACACCGTGTTGGAGAAATGTGCCTTGCCCCCGGCCTTCTCGAAGCGGCCATCGGTATAGAGACGGGCGGCGCCTTGCTGTTCCCCCTCGCGTAACGGCCATTGCTGGGGGCCGTGCGTATCGAGCAGACGGTAGCTGATGCCGGTGATGTCGAGGTCGCGGCCGCGGGTGGTCTCGCGGTGTTCGTTGAACACCTGTTCCGCCTGGGTGTAGGGGAACAGTTTGGCGGCATTGGGCCGATCTTCCAGCAGGCGGCCCAGACGGTGCGCGAACTCGGTGACGATGCGCCAATCCGCCTTGGTGTCGCCGGGCGAGGCGACCGCAGGGGCCACATGGGTGATGCGGCGCTCGGAGTTGGTGACGGTGCCTTCCTTTTCGCCCCAGGTGGTGGCGGGTAACAGCACATCGGCAAATTCCGTCGTGTCCGTGTCGTGATAGGCTTCCTGCACCACGACCAGCTCGGCCTTGTCCAGCGCGTCGCGCACGCTGTTAAGGTCGGGCATCGATTGTGCCGGATTGGTACAGGCAATCCATACCGCCTTGATCGTGCCATCCCGGATGGCGTCGAACATCTCCACTGCCGTCTTGCCGGGTGCTGCGGGTACGCTATCGATGCCCCACAAGTTGGCGACTTCGGCCCGGTGCTCCGGGTTGGCGAGATCGCGGTGGCCGGACAACAGGTTGGCCATGCCGCCGACTTCGCGCCCACCCATGGCGTTGGGCTGGCCGGTGAGCGAGAGCGGGCCGGCACCGGGTTTGCCGATCTGGCCGGTGGCCAGATGCAGGTTAATCAGGGCGGCATTCTTGTCCGTGCCGCTGGTGGATTGATTGAGGCCCTGGCAATACATGGAGAGCGTAGGGCCGGCGCCGAACCACTGGGCCGCCTTGAGGATGTCCGCTTCGTCGATGCCGCAGATATCGGCCACCATCTTTGGCGTATATTCGCGCACGGTGTTCTTCAGCGCCTCAAAACCTTCGGTGTGGTCGCGGATATAGGCCATGTCGAGCATGCCTTCCCATAGCATCACATGCAGCAGCCCGTTGAACAGCGCGACGTCGGTGCCCGGCAGGATCGCTAGGTGCAGGTCCGCGGCCTGGGCGGTATCCGTACGACGCGGATCGACGACGATGATCTTGAGATCCGGATTCTTTGCGCGTGCATCCTCGATGCGGCGGTAGATGATGGGGTGGGCGTAGGCGGTGTTGGAGCCGGCGATGAACAGGCAGGCGGTATGGTCGATGTCCTCATAGCAGGCCGGCGGGGCATCGGCGCCCAGGGTCGCTTTATAGCCGGCCACGGCCGATGACATGCAGAGGCGGGAGTTGGTATCGACGTTGTTGGTGCCGATCAGCCCCTTGGCCAGTTTGTTGAAGACATAATAGTCCTCGGTCAGCAGCTGACCGGAGATATAGAACGCCACGGCATCCGGGCCATGCTCACGGATGATGGCGGCGAACCGCTCCGCCACGTAATCCAGGCTCTCGTCCCAGCTGGTGCGAACTCGCACGGCACTGCGCGATCTGCGTACCTCCGGGTACAGCGCACGTGCATCATGTCGCGCCGTCAGATGCAGGGTGGAGCCCTTGGTGCACAGGCGGCCGAAGTTCGCCGGATGGTCCGGGTCGCCGCGCACGCCGGTGATCTTGTCACCCTCGCTCTGGATGATGACGCCGCAGCCAACGCCGCAATAACAACAAGTGCTCTTGGTCTCGGTCACGCTCACTTACAGCTCCAGATAAACCGTACCGTCTTCAACTTTGACCGCAAAACAGGCCGTATGGCCTTCGTCAGGCTCTTCCGCATTGCCATCCGCCAGGTTGATCTTCCAGCTATGTAGCGGGCAAGCCACCTTGTCGCCGTAAACGATGCCTTGGGATAGCGGGCCACCCTTGTGGGGGCAGCTGTTATGCAGTGCGAACACGCGGTCATCCTCGGTGCGGAATACTGCGATCTCGCCCTTGTCGCTGCGCACGACCCGCGAACCCAGTTTGGGGATGTCATTGAGGGGAACGATCTTGATCCAGTTACTCATACCTTCATCACTTTCATGAAACAACCAATAGATAAATCAACAAAAAATTCAGGATCAGCGAGAACATCGCGATCCATTGCCACTTGACCAGTCGCGCGCGCGCGATCAACGGGGTGCGTTGCGGCGCCAGGATGGGTTTCAGTTCCCCGTGCTCCAAGGCCAGCAGCATCTCTTCGGCTGTCTCGAAACGCGCCTTCGGGTCGCGCGCCACCGCCTTGAGGACGATGTTCTCCAGCCAGCGCGGGATATCCGGGCGGTAGCGTGTCGGTGCATGTGGATCGCCGAATCGCGGATGCTGGAACGGCTCGATCTCGCCATAGGGATAGCGTCGGGTCAGCAAGTGATAGAGCGTGACGCCTGCGGCATAGATGTCGCTGGCGGTACTCGCCGGCTCGCCTTCGAAGAGCTCGGGCGCCATGAAGCTGGGCGTGCCCGGATTCTGCATGCCGGCGATACTGCCCAGACCGGCACTGAGCGCGACCCCGAGGTCGAGGATACGCAGGCGCTGGTCATCGCCGAGATGGATGTTGGCCGGCTTGATGTCGCGATGCACGATGTTGAGTCGATGCAGGGCGCCGAGACCGCGCATGATCTCCATGCCGATGCGTGACGCTTCGGTATTGCTGAAATGATGTCCGCTATCCAGACGCTGTTGGAGGGTGGCACCGTCATGCCAGCTCATCACGTAATAGAGCCGGCTGCGCTTCTCCAGCGTGAGCGGCATGACCTGCACGACATAACGCGATACCACGCGTTTCGCCAGCCACTCCTCATTGAGCAGGGCCTGGCAACTTTCGGCATCATCAGCCAGTCCGGGCTGCAAGGTCTTCAGTACGAAATGCTGGCCGCTAGCGAGGTTGC
>CABHOJ010000073.1 GCA_902168195.1 uncultured Methylotenera sp. | reverse complement strand
GCCGATGGCTTGGGGGTCATACTGACCTTCTGGGTCGGAGAAGCCTTGATCCTGCTCGGGGCGATCTGTGCCGCGTATTCATCGCGCCAATACGCGAACGTGTTACAGACCCTGAATCCAGCCGAATTCCCGTCGGGATACGCGGCGAAGTGGGGCATGTGGGTGAATGTGGCGGTGGCGCTGCTGGGCATCGTGTTGGCGGCGGCGCTGTACCTTGGACGCGCGTGAGCTGATTCGCAGACTTGATTGAAAGGAAATGCTGATGCGATACAAGGGAAGTTGTCATTGCGGGCGGGTGGCTTTCGAGGTCGAGGGCGAGATCAAGCAGGCCATGGCCTGCAACTGCTCGCTATGCCAACGCAAAGGCGCCTTGATGTGGTTCGTGCTGCGTAACCAGTTGCACTTGCTGACGCCTGAATCGGCGGCCGGTACCTATACCTTCAACAAGCATGTGATCAAACACCGGTTCTGCACGACATGCGGCATCCATCCCTACGGCGAAGCGGCCGGGCCGGACGGCCAGCTGATGGCGGCCGTGAACCTGCGCTGCATCGAGGATATCGATCTTGATGCGATCCCCGTACAACACTATGACGGCCGCTCGGTATAACCACGGTATGCGACTGCTACACTCGAACATCCGTCAAGCAACTGCCATGAATAAGGAACATCCATGACTCCCACCATACAAGTGACGCTGGCGAACTGTATCCAGGCATCGCTGCTGGCTTTGCTGCCGGTCTTGCTAGTGTCTCTCCCAGGCCATGCCGCAGAGGAAAAGCCGCGCCCCGATTACGGCCCTGACATCACCATCGACCTCGCCAAGCAGGTCGCCGCGCGTGCCGTCACGGAATGCCAGCTCAACCAGTGGAAGGTCGCGGTCGCTATCGTCAATACGCATGGCTCGCTGGTGTATTACGAACGCATGGACAACACGCAATCGGCCAGCGCGCGGGTGGCGGTGGACAAGGCCAGTACAGCCGCCATGTATCGCCGCACGACACGTGAGTTCGCCAGCATCATGGCCAAGGACGGCCCGGCCGTCATGACCTTGCCCGGCGTGATCGCCAGCCCCGGCGGCATACCCATCATGCGTGAAGGCAAGGTCATCGGCGGTATTGGTGTCAGCGGCGTCAACGGCAACCAGGACGAACAATGCGCCAAGGCCGGTCTGTCTGGGTTATGAGCTAGTGGCATGCAAGCCAGGATCACCGTCATCACCTTGGGCGTGGACGATCTCGATCGATCGCTAGCCTTCTATCGGGATGGCTTGGGCCTGGCGAGCGAGGGTATCGTCGGCAAGGAGTTCGAACACGGCGCGGTCGCTTTCGTCCAGTTGCAAGGCGACCTGCGGCTGGCCTTGTGGCCGAGAAGTAGCATCGCGCAAGATACGGGTTTGCCACTCAGGCCAGCTAGCCCGACCGACATGACGCTGGGCCATAATGTCGCCTCGAAAGCAGAGGTCGACGCCGTCATGCAGCAGGCAAAGTCAGCGGGAGCTACAGTGGTCAAGCCTGCGCAGGAGACGTTCTGGGGTGGGTATGCCGGTTATTTTCAGGATCCGGACGGGCATCTCTGGGAAGTGGTCTGGAACCCGCAATGGACGGACCTAACATGAAGACCTTGAGTACATTCCTGGCCGGAACCGAGCTGGCACCGCTGATCGCCGACATCGCCGAATCTTGCAAACAGTTGGCTGCGGAGATCAATCGCGGCGCGCTGCATGGCAAGATGGGTTCGCTAGACGCGACCAACGTGCAGGGCGAGACCCAGAAACAGCTCGACGTCATCGCCAACGACATCTGGCTGCAGGTGAACGAGCAGGGCGGCCATTACGCCGGCATGGCCTCGGAGGAAATGGAAGCGCCTTACCTAGTGCCCGAGCGCTATCGCCAATCCGGCAAATACCTCTTGCTGTTCGACCCACTCGACGGCTCGTCGAACGTCGATCTCAATTTCACCGTCGGTAGCATCTTTTCGATCCTGATCTCGCCGAATCACGCACCTGCTCTGGAGGATTTTCTGCAGCCGGGGTCGAGCCAGATCGCGGCCGGTTATGCGCTCTACGGCAGCTCGACCATGCTGGTGCTCACCACCGGACAAGGCGTGAACGGCTTCACGCTGGACGAAACCAGCGGCGATTTCGTGCTGACCCACCCGGACATGCGCATCCCGCAGGACACCAGCGAGTTCGCCATCAATATGTCCCGCCAGCGTTTGTGGGAAGCGCCGGTGAAGCGGTATATCGACGAGTGCCTGCAGGGCAAGGATGGACCGCGTGGCAAGGATTTCAACATGCGCTGGGTCGCGTCGATGGTAGCCGAGGTGCATCGCATCCTGATCCGCGGCGGTGTGTTCATGTATCCGATCGACGACGGTTTGCGGGCACAGGGCGGCAGGCTACGTTTGATGTATGAAGCGAATCCCATGGCGATGCTGGTGGAGCAGGCCGGAGGCGCTGCCAGCGCGGGTTTGGAACGTATCCTCGATATCCGGCCGGAAGCCTTGCATCAGCGCGTTCCGGTGTTCCTCGGATCCAGCCGCGAGATCGAGCGCATCATTTTGATGCATCGCACCCCCTGAAAACCTCCTGAATGTCGGGCCGCGCAGACGTTTTCCGCGCTTGGTCCGATGCCTGAAACTCCGCTCCAGTGGCCGTTCTCAGCGTTAGTCCGTACGGACTATTGGTCTCGTTTTGCCGGTCGGGTTTAATGGTCTCGCGACGATAAAGAAGCTAATTGCTTATCTGATATCGAAAAGGAGACTAGCAAGATGGCTCGCATCAAATTAATGACAGTAATCTTGGCGATGGGTTGGAGCCTACAGGCTTCAGCCAACACTCATATCGAATCGGTATTGAGCCAGCCAAATGTAGCAACGGAGATCAGGGTGAGCGAAGCGCTGTTCACCGATCATATCGTCAACGCCTCGTCCTTCATACAGGATTTTGCGTTGGACAAACTCAGCGGTTATTCCCCTTCGGTGGAGACTTTTGCCGGCCCATACCGGCTTTTCTCGACCGATTCTTCGACCAAGCTGGCTGAAACCGGTAGTAGCGGCATGATGCTGGCTTGCTTGGGCTTGATGGTCCTCATGGCCCGCAAGCGCATGACCCTCTGATCCCCCGTTGTACCCGCCACCATTAAAGCCCGCGCAATGCGGGCTTTTTCATGCTTGCTGACCGAGATCCCCTAGGTCAAAGTCAGCTCAGCACGCGCTCAGAACGACGCGTAGAGTACGTAGATCAGTAGCAGCAACTGTGCGGCATTGATCACGACGCTGGCCCCATGCAGCAGCTTGAAGCGCTGTTGGTCGTGGGTATCCGCCGACTGGTTGATGACCGGCGTCAGGATGATGCGCGAGAACACGAACAGGAAAGCGCAGACCAAACTGGCGATCTGCACGAGCGAGGTCTCGGCGAATACGCCGGCGATGAATACCGTGATGCCCAATGCCAGGAAATAGCGCGGGAAGAAGCGCCGCAGGAAGGTGCTGGCCACCGGGGCCGAGAGCACACCGAAGATGGTCGGCGCGATGACGGCGATGAAGAACAGCATCACACCCACGGTGCCGGCGATGAGGTAGAGGCTCAACATATCAAGCTCGGATGAACAGCATGTAGATCATGAGCCCGAAGTAGAGCAGGGCGAACACGGTCACGATCCAGAATACGTTCAGCATGTTGCGATTGATGGTCGCGAGGCGCTGGCTGATCTCGTCCAGTTTCTTCAGTTCTTGTTCTTGCATGGCCGTCTCCGATGACAGGTTGATGTGATAGCGGTCAGGCGTAAGTCAGCTTTGGCGGCCAGGAGTTCAATGCCCGCAACCTCATACGTGGTGCATCTCTTTGTAAGGCTTGGCCCCCATCGAACGTCTAATGTGCATCTGGCCTGTTGCCAGACTTACATTCGCTAACCGCTTCGAAGGAGATGGAAATGAAACCCTGGATCATGGGATTGATGGCCTTGCTGGCCAGTCTGCAATTCTCGCTGGCAAATGCCGAGAGCATGCCGTTCACACAAGCCGCGTTCGATAGACTGATGGCAGAGGGCAAGCCGGTATTGGTCGAGGTGCATGCCGATTGGTGCTCTACCTGCCGCAAACAGGCACCGATCACACAATCCTTGCTGAGCCAGAATGAATTCTCGGCATTGACTGCACTGCGCGTGGATTACGACAAGCAGAAAGAGGTCCTGAAAGCATTGGACGTGCGTAAACAAAGCACACTGATCGTTTTCAAAAGCGGCAAAGAAGTCGGGCGCAGTATCGCCGAAACCTCCCCTGCCGGTATCGAGTCCCTGATCAGGCGAGGCTTGTAGCCTCATGATCGCCGAGATCGGTACATTCGGCCTGAGCCTCGTTGCTGGCGTGCTCTCGACACTATCGCCATGCGTGCTACCACTGATCCCCATCCTGGCGAGTTCGGCCCTTGCCAGTCATCCGCTGGGTCCCTGGGGCTTGGGCGCAGGTCTGGCGATCTCATTCACCCTGGTGGGGGTATTGCTGGCGTCAGCTGGCGCCAGCCTGGGGGTCGACCAGGAAGTTTTACGCAATATCGGTGCGGCGATCCTGATCCTGTTGGGCGTCACGCTGATGTTCTCTGTCGTCCATCAACGCTTTATCGTACTCACATCTGGCTTGGGTAACGCCGGGCAGGCACTCGCAGGGCGCATCTCCGGTAATAGTTTGGCGGGACAGTTCGCCCTGGGGCTGCTGCTTGGCATCATATGGACCCCCTGCGTCGGTCCTACCCTAGGAGCGGCGATCACGCTTGCCAGCCAGGGCGAGAGCTTGGGCTATGTGACGATCGTGATGCTGGTCTTCGGTCTGGGGGCGGCAATCCCCCTGGTGGCGA
>CABHOJ010000072.1 GCA_902168195.1 uncultured Methylotenera sp. | reverse complement strand
TGAGGCTGTAGGTCAAGGTCGCGTTGCTGTCGGCATCCGTCGCAACCACGTTACCGCTGATCACCGCGCCGTCTTCCGTCGCGCTGTCGGTCGCAGCCTGCGCAACAGGCAGGTCATTCGTACCCGTCACCGTGATCGTCAGGGTCTGGGTATCCGTCGCACCTTCATCGTCCGTCACCGTGTAGGTGGCAACCAAGGCCGTCGTCTGACCAGCACCCAGACTGTCATAAGAAGCCGGGTCGAACGTGTACGCACCCGTGCTACCCAGGGTGAGGCCCGCAACACTGTTATTGAGGCTGTAGGTCAAGGTCGCGTTGCTGTCGGCATCCGTCGCAACCACGTTACCGCTGATCACCGCGCCGTCTTCCGTCGCGCTGTCGGTCGCAGCCTGCGCAACAGGCAGGTCATTCGTACCCGTGATATCGATCGTGAAAGTTGCCGTATCCGTACCACCACGACCATCATCCACCTGGTAGGTACCTACCCATTGAGAGACTTCGCCTTCCTTCATGCTTTCATAGCTTGGATCGGAAGGATCGAAAGACCAAGTGCCATCGGGATTGAATGTCATCCCCGGTGGTGGCGCAGACAACAAGCTAAAGGTCAGGACATCGCCGTCCGCATCGGTAGCTGAGAGGCTGCCAAAGACCATGGCGCCGTTCTCGGACCCGCTTGCACCCGTGGATGAGGAGGCGACTGGTGCGGCGTTGGGAGGAACGGGTGTGCCACCGGGGGTGCCGCCTGTAAGGCCTGTACCGATCTGGATGAACTGGGAGATGTCCGTTGGACGGGTTACGCCAGTCGGGGTTTGTACCGGTTGGTTAAGACTATTAAAGACACGATCGAACTCGAAACTGAAATTGTTCAGCAACTCACTGATTCTAGACAATTCGACGAACGAGAATCCATAGTTGTTAGTACTCCCGCCATCAAGACCGGCAGCCGTCTCGGACAACACGTCGCCAAGGTCACGACCTTCCTCGATCGCCTTGATGATGGTCTGTATGGTCGCCAGGTCGACCGCAAATTCGCTGACGTCGGTACTGTCAGTGGCGAAGATCAGTTCGTCGGTGAACTTGACCATCTCCTCCGAGGCGATCTGTATCTTACGGCCGTTGATCAGTTCGAGTTCGACGATCACGCCACGTGTGGTGATGATCGTATCGCCCGGATCTACGGTATCCCCAAGCTTGACCTGCCGCTGCTCCCCGTTTGGTTTGAGGATATAAGCGATGCCATTGACTGCGACGACGGTTCCGACTTGTGCCATAAGAGACCTCTATCCAGATGATCTGGAGAATTTTGCTGATGACGCTATTAAAGGGGATTGGTCAAGGAATGAATATTGTCCTGAAGGACAATATGGCAACAGATCAGTCGTGCGTCTTTTCGTTGAGCGTCAGTGCCAGTTGCAAGCGGTCCTTGAGGCCGAGACGCTCGAAACTGGCCGAGAGATGGGCTTTGACAGTGCGTTCCGTGATGTTCAGCACCCGTGCGATCTCTTTATTGCTCAATCCTTTAGCGGCTTCGATAGCGACTTCGCGCTCACGCTTGGTGAGCAAAGCCAATTGATCTGCGATGGATTTCGAGGAATTGCCGACCAGCGGCTTGCTGGCCAGCATCAGGCTTTTAAGCAATTCGGCCCCCAGCCAGATGCCGCCATGGCTGACGACCGACCTGACCTCCTTCAGGAACCGTGGTGCACTATAGGCGTGGCAATAGCCGACCGCACCTTGCGACAGCACGAGGAGCGCTTCCGCCTGATCGGGGACGTTGGTCAGGATAATGACCTTGCACTGCGGTGAGAGATCGAGGATGCGCCGCATGGATTCGAGCGCCCACGGCAAGGTCTGGGGGTCGCAATGGATCCAGACGATGGCCTCGCGCTTGCCGGTCTTCGGGATCGATTCGACATCCGCATAGACCTTCGCTTTGGGGCAAGCTTCTACCCAATTGTCCCGCATGACATTGCGCGGGCAAATGAACAAATCGTGCATTATCTCTCGGTAAAGGCGTAAGACTTCGCTTTAAGCACAGGCTTCAGCAGGTAAGCAAGTACCGTCTTCTTCCCCGTCATGATATCGACTTGAGCCACCATCCCCGGAATGATCGGCAACCCCTTGCCCAGACTGGAGCGCAGGGTGCGGACACGTACGATATAGAATGCATTACCCTTCTCATCGACCACGGAATCAGCCGAGATGTTCTCCACGATCGCATCGAGCGCGCCATAGACCGTGTAGTCATAGGCGGTGAGCTTGACGGTGGCCGGCTGCAACAGTTTGATGAATGCAATGTCCTTCGGCTGGATCTTGGTCTCCAGGATCAGCGCGTCATCTGTGGGCACGACTTCCAGCACTTCCTTGCCTGGCTGGATGACCCCGCCCACCGTGTTGTAGAACAGCCGGCTGACGGTGCCGTTGACGGGGGACTTCAGGGTGGCCTGCGCCACTTTATCCGACAAGGCCACACTGGACTCATTCAGGCTGTTGAGTTTTGCCGTGGTCTCGGAGAGCTCGGTCCTGACCTTGCTGCGGAAGTTCTGGCTGATCTCGTCGATCTTGCGATCCGCTTCCAAGATCGCAGACTGCACGCGGCTGATCTGCGCTTTGGTCTGTTCGCGATCCCCACGATATTTCGATACTTCACGCTCAAGCTTCAACAGATCGACTTCCGAAACGGCACCGCTCGCCTCGAGCGGTTTGGTGACGGTCAGTTCGCGGCTGGCCAGTTCCAGACCGCGCTCGACTTGATCGAGTTTCGCTTTGGCTTCGATCAGTTCCTTTTCACGCTGCGACTTCTGCTCACGAGCGATCTGCACTTGGGATGCGAGTTCATCCTTGCTGGCCAGATAGAGCGAAGATTCCTGGGAATAGACGATGGGGCTTTCATCCTTCACCTCAGCAGGCGGATCGAAGATCGTATCATCCGCCAGCGCTTTCAACCGGGCCTGCTTGGCGACCAGCGAGAGATATTGCACCCGATTCTCACGTAATGAGGATGCTGCCCTGGTCTCATCGATGCGGATCAGCGGTGTGCCGACGGCAACGGTCTGCCCTTCTCGCACCAGGATCTCGGAGACGATACCGCCATCCAGGGACTGGATGATCTGCACCTGACTGGAAGGGATGACGCGTCCCTCGCCACGGGTGACTTCGTCAATCTCCGCGAATGCCGCCCAGATGATGATGGCGAGCAAGACGCCACCGATCCAGTAGAGCAGCTTTCTGGCGCGTAACGGTGTCTGCTCCTCGATGGCGATCTCGGCTTCTTCATGCCACTCGAGATCGTCCGGGGTATGTTTGGAGCTGAACATATCCAGCACTTTATGGATAGGCGCGGTGATCCAGGTGTTGCGCTTGAAGAACTCATGGACTTTACCCATGCGCGTAAAGAGATTCTGGCTCATACGGACTTCCCGACTCTGCCAGTACGCAGTGCTTCGATGACCTGGTCTTTGGCCCCATCCGCGACGATCTTGCCACCATCGATGACGATGATCCGGTCGACCAGATCGAACAATGAGGATCGATGCGTGATAACCATCAAGGTTTTTCCAACCGTGGACTCGATCAGCCGTTTCTTGATGGCCTCCTCGCCGGAATGATCCATGGCGCTGGTCGGTTCATCGAGCAGGATGATGGAAGGATTCGTGATCATGGCGCGGGCGATACCGACACCCTGCTTCTGGCCGCCAGACAAGGTCTCCCCACGCTCGCCGACCAGCATGTCGAAGCCCTTGGGGTGGGCATTGATAAAGTCGTCGATACCACCGATGCGCGCAGCCGCGAGCACCTGCTCGTCATCGGCATGCGGTGCGGAAACGGCGATGTTGTCGCGGATCGTACCGTAGAACAGGTTCGTGTCCTGCTGCACATAGCCGACAGAGCGCCTTAACTCTGCAGGATCGATCTGGCGAAGGTCGATACCGTCCACCATCACCGCCCCTTCGGTCGGCTCATAAAGGCCGAGGATCAACTTGTGCAAGGTGGTCTTGCCGGAGCCCATGCGGCCCAGGATCGCCACATGTTCCCCTGCGCGTATCTTGAAGGTGACCCCTTTCAAGGCATTCACTTCGCTATTGGGATAGTTGAAGCTCACATCACGGAACTCGATATCCCCGGTGAAAGCCTTGCGCGACAGGAAGTTGGAATCACTCGGGCGCTCGACAGGCTTGTTCATGAGGTCGTCCAGAGACGCCAGCGATGTGGAGGAGTTATGGTATTGGGTCATCAGGCCCGCGGCCTGCGAGATCGGCGCCAGCGCACGGCCAGATAACATCGAGCATGCGATAAGCCCACCCATGGTCAACTCGCCTTCGATCACCAGATAGACGCCCAGCAGGATCATCAGGACGTTGACCAATTGCTGCACGCCCATCGCCCCGTTGTTGATCGAGGTCGAAAGCAGTTTCATCTTGCCGCCCACATCGGTCAGGAAGGCGGCGCTCTTTTCCCACTTGCGCTGCATCTGTCCTTCGATGCCCAGGGCCTTGACCGTCTCCAGCCCGACCAGGCTCTCGATCAGGGTCGCGTTGCGAATGGCGCTGGCGCGGAACATCGTCTCCGAGATCTCATGCAAACGCGTCTGCACACTGAGGGCGTAGATCAGCATGATGACGCCACCCGCCACCACGGGCAGGATCATCGGCCAGGAGATCCAAGCGATCACCAAGATGAAGATCAAGGCGAACGGAATGTCGATCAATGTCGTAATCGTGGCGGAGGTGATGAAATCTCGAACACTCTCGAACGAGCGCAGATTGGATGCGAAGGATCCGACGGAGTTGGGGCGCTGCTCGAGTTTCAGGCCGAGCACCTGTTCCATGATCCGTCCTGAGAGTTTGATATCGATACGGTGACTGGCCCAATCGAGGAAGTAGGCACGCATGGTCCGTAACGCGAAGTCCGCAGCGATGATGACGACGACGCCGATCACCAGCACCCACAAGGTTTCCAGCGAGCGATTAGGCACGATCCGGTCGTACACGTTCATGGTGAACAAGGGCATCGCCAGTGCGAACACATTGATCAGGAACGCGGCCAGCATGATGTCCTGATAGATCTTGGCATTCTCGGCCAAGGTGCCCCAGAACCAGTGCTTGAGTTTGACGTTGCCGACGGATGGCGCGCGCTGGTCGAACAGGAATTTTGGTTTGGCTGCGATGGCGTAACCTGAGTAACGGGCTGCCAGCTCCTGCATAGGGACCTTGACTTCCGCATCGCCCAATTCGGGGAAGATCACGCGCGCGAATTGCTTATGGTCATCCCAGCCGAGTAAGAGGCAGGCTTCCTGCTCTTCCAGCAACAGGATGACCGGCAGGAACTCGCTGCGGATCGACTGCAGGGGTTTCTTGAGGATATTGCTGACCAGGTTGGCACGCGCGGCGGCGCGTTTGACCAGACCGGGGGATAGTCGCCCTTCCTTGAGTGGCAGGCCTGCCATCAGGGCGTCTCGGGAGATCGCGACGCCGTTGATGCGGCAGACGAGCAGCAGGCTTTCAAGTAGCGTATCGGTGATGTCGTTTTGCATTCTTCTGATAACCGTCTTTATTGTTTAGATGCAATATCTAAAACCCTGCCAAGCCTGAACAGTGACACACTGGATCGTGCTATCAGTTTAGCTGATTTATCGAACTGTGCCAGTATCTCGCGGCATGGCGTGCGGGATTAAATGTATAGACGTAATGGCAAGATGCATGCCACGTGACATTGACAACGTTTGAGGTAGAACAGAAGGGTGGAGGCGCGAGCCGGAGTCGAACCGGCCTAAACGGCTTTGCAGGCCGCGGCATAACCGCTTTGCTATCGCGCCATTTGAGGCTGAAACTAAAACGGGGAAAGCGATTGCCTTCCCCGTTTTTATAATGCTGGAGCGGGAAACGAGTCTCGAACTCGCGACCTCAACCTTGGCAAGGTTGCGCTCTACCAACTGAGCTATTCCCGCGTAAAGAGACGTGCATTTTAATGATTCTCGGCGGGCTGTCAACACCGAAAATGCGCCTGTTATCTGGCTTTCATGGCAGGCCACGCAGCCTTCAGGTAGTAAGCCATTGACAGCAATGTCAAAATCGCTGCGATGTTGATGAGCACTTCCCCAATAAATTTCACATCCAGGGGTCCGATCGGGTCGTAATACAGCAGAAACAGGATGGCGGCCATCTGTGCCGCGGTCTTCACCTTGCCGATGAAAGCCACCGCCACGCTGCCGGATTGCCCGACGCCGGCCATCCATTCGCGCAGCGCGCTGATGGCGATCTCACGTCCGATGATGATCAATGCGACCAAGGCCCCTACCCGCTCGAACTCGACCAGTACGATCAACGCAGCGGCGACCATGAGCTTATCGGCCACCGGGTCGAGAAAAGCGCCGATCGCGGAGGTCTGGTTCAATATGCGGGCCAGGTAGCCATCCAGCCAATCCGTGATCGCAGCGAAGGCGAACACCAGCGTCGCAGTGAGATTCAACCAATGTGGGACGATGATGTCCGCAGGCAGGTAGAACAGCGTGACGAATACCGGGATCATGGCGATACGCAATACCGTCAGCGAATTCGGGATGTTCCAGAACATGGATTAATGCAGCTCCTGATATATTTTTTCCGCCAGCATCTGGCTGATCCCTTCCACCTGCGCGAGCTCGTCGACACTGGCGTTCTTCACCCCTTCGAGACCGCCGAACCTCGTCAATAACCGTTGACGACGTTTGGCACCGATGCCTCCGATATCTTCCAGCGAGGAATGCATGCGCGCCTTGCCACGGCGGGCGCGGTGGCCGGTGATAGCAAAACGGTGCGCTTCGTCCCGGATCTGTTGCAACAGATGCAATCCGGGATGGTCTTTGTTAAGGCTCACGGGCGTCTCGCGATCAGGGAAGAACAACTGTTCGAGACCGGGTTTGCGCTCTTCGCCCTTGGCGATACCGACAAGCAGGATATCAGGTAAGCCGACCTCATGCATGACTTCGACGGCGACGCCGAGCTGACCCTTGCCGCCGTCGATGAAGATCAGGTCCGGCACTTTGGCCGTCTCTCCGGCCGCGAGACCGGCCGCGATCTTGGTGTAGCGTCGGGTCAAGGCGTCGCGCATGGCGGCGTAGTCGTCACCTGGCGTGATGCCGGTGATGTTATAGCGGCGATATTCCGAATTCTGCATCGCCCCTTTATCGAAGACCACGCAAGACGCCACCGTGGCTTCGCCCATGGTGTGACTGATGTCGAAACATTCGATCCGCTCCGTGGATTCGGGGATGTCGAGCGCTTCGCGCAACGACGTCAGCCGGGCTTCCTGGTTCGCTGTCTGGGCCGCGCGCTGTTGCAGGGCGAGCTCCGCGTTGGTCTGCGCCATCTTCATCCAGACGCGCTTGTCGCCGACCGGATTGGTATTGATGCGGATCTTGCGGTTGGCCTGCTCGCTGAACACCGCCTCCAGATCTGCCGTCTCCAGCGGCACACCGACGATGACCAGGGGCGGGATCGCCTGTCCGGCATAATGCTGTTCGAGGAACGCCTCGACCGTGGTCGCGGCATCGCACCCTTCGGCATTGCGTGGGAAGAAGCTCTTGTCGCCCAGATGCCGCCCGCCACGGATCATGACCAAGTTGATGCAGTAATGCCCGGCCTGCTCCGCACAGGCGATGACATCGGCGTCGCTGACATTGAAATCGCTGACGAACTGCTTGGCCTGGACCTGGCGCAGGCTCTGCATGCGGTCGCGGTAGACGGCGGCGCGCTCATACTCCTGCGCCTTCGCCGCTTCCGTCATCTTCTCCTCGAGCGCTTCCATCACTTGCTGTTCCTTGCCCTGCAGGAACATGGCCGCATGCCGCACGTCACGGGCATATTCCTCCGGCGAGATGAAGTCGACACAGGGCGCAGTACAACGCTCGATCTGGTACAGCAGGCATGGTCGCGAGCGATTGGCGAACACGGTGTTCTCGCAGGTGCGCAGGAGGAAGACCTTCTGCAGCAGCTGGATGCTCTCCCGTACCGCGACCGCGTTGGGAAAAGGCCCGAAGTAATCGTTGCCTTTGCGCTGGGTGCCCCGATGGAACGCCAGGCGTGGAAACGCGTCGCCAGTGACTGCTATATAAGGATAGGACTTGTCGTCGCGGAACAGGACGTTGTAACGCGGCATCAGCCCCTTGATCAGGTTGCTCTCAAGCAACAGCGCTTCAGCTTCCGAGCGGGTGACCGTGGTCTCGATGCGGGCGATATTGGAGACCATCATCTTGGTCCGTGGTGAAGCCAGCGTCTTGACGAAATAGGACGAGACCCGTTTTTTCAGATCTTTGGCCTTGCCGACATAGATCACCTCGTCCTGCGCATTGATCATGCGGTACACGCCAGGCAGACCGGGCAAGTTCTTCAGGATGGGTTTGGGGTCAAACATTGCAATCTATCGAACAAGCGGTCTAACTACTGGTCGAGCAATTCACCCGCAACCGCCCAGTTCTCCTCGGCGACTTCATCGAACACGATATAGGTATAGGACTTGGGCTTGTGCGCGATCCGCTCCATGGTATCGGTAATCTCCTTGGCGATCTTGTCCTTCTGTTCGCGCGTCAAGGATCCGGCAAGTTTCACGTTGATATAGGGCATCTATGCTCTCCTCAATTCAGTGTCGATCAATTCGAATACCTGATGGAACATCGGTTCTGTCAGGCGCCTAGTCTGCGTATTGTAGCGACTGCAGTGGTAGCTATCATAGAGCACACGCCCACTAGGCAGGGCGTGACGAGCCGCGTGACCGAACTTGTAATTCGCCACCTTCAGGTTCAGCGCCTTGAGCACTGCGAGGTGCGCGACATTGCCTAATGCCAGGATCACGGTGTCGGTTGGCAGGCCAGCAAGTTCAGCGGCCAGGTAGGCGTTGCAAGTATTGATCTCACTGCCGGTCGGCTTGTTCTCGGGCGGCAGGCATTTCACGGCATTGCTGATGCGGCAACCCGTCAGCGTCAGGCCGTCATCGGCAGCGACCGAGACTGGCCGGTTTGCATAACCGAACTTGTGCAGGGTCTCGTAGAGCAACACCCCCGCATAGTCACCGGTAAAAGGCCGGCCGGTGCGGTTCGCACCGTGCATGCCGGGCGCGAGGCCGACGATCAAGAGATGCGGATGCGCATCGCCGAACGGGGGTACCGGCTTGGCGTAGTAGGTCGGGTATTGTGTCTTCACCGTATCGAGGAAGGTGGCGAGCCGGTCGCATTTCCGGCATGTGCTGTCAAAGCTTGGCGTCATCTTGGCTGTACGTCTAAAGAAACTAGTGCGTGTGCGGCTGGGTGAGCCAGCAGGCCACTTCGCCGTTGTTGAGCGCGGAGACCGTCTCCGGTTGCAACGTGACATGGTCGATATCGAATTCGGCTTGCAGCACGGTGCGGCAGGCCGTCAATACCTCATGCCAGGCGTTGATGTCTTCCAGCACGACATGGGCTGACAGCGCCGTCACCTCGGAAGACAAGGCCCAGACATGGACACTGTGGACCTCGTGCACCTTGGGGATAGCCGCCAACCGCGCCGATACCTTATCGAGCTCGATATGATGCGGCACACCCTCCATCAAAACATGCAGCACCTCGCGCAGCAGGCGCAAGGTCGAGACCAGGATCAGGGCGGAGATGAAGAGCGACAGGATGGGGTCGATCGGCATCCAGCCGGTGAAATAGATCACGGCGCCGGCGACCAAGGCAGCGACTGAACCCAGCAAGTCGCCCATCACGTGCAGCAAGGCCGCGCGGTGATTGAGGTTGTGCTGATGCCCATGCAAACGCATGGCGACGACGACATTCACCACCAGACCCAGACCGGCGATGACCATGACCTCAAGACCACGGACCGGTTCGGGCGCCTGCAATCGCTCGATCGCCTCATAGACGATCCATGCCACCACCAGCAACATCAATAAGCCGTTGACCAGAGCGACGATGATCTCGGCGCGCAGCAGGCCATAGCTATGTTTATGGGACGCCGGTCGCGCCGCCACCCAGGCGCCAAGCCAGGCAAGGCCAAGGGCCGCGGCATCGGAGAACATGTGGCCGGCGTCGCCCAGCAGCGCCAGCGAACCGGTATACCAGCCGCCGACCGCTTCGACGACAGCGAAGCCCAGCACCAGAATCAGCGGCCAGAGCAGAACGTGATCGTTGTGCGAGTGGCGGTGGGTATGAGGATGTGAATGTTCATGAGTCATAAGGTCGTCATGCTAACAGCCCGACCAAGGGCCATACAAACAAATCCCGGATTTCTCTCGGCACCTGATGGTAGCGTCCGTGAGGTGTCCGCTTCGAACCTGAGGCCGATTCTGCTGACCAAACCTTTGAAGCGGTCACGCCCGACCTTATAATGATCTACAACATGATGAAGGAGCCAATGATGCGTCGCAGTCAACTAGCCTTAGCCGTAATGCTTTTAGGATCCACCCTGGCCGTCGCGGGAGAGAAGATCGTCGTGGTCAACGCGATCAGTGAGGAAGGGGTAGGCAAGATCATCGGGACCGTCAAGCTCAGCGATTCCGACCAAGGACTCCTGATCGACCCTGATCTCGGCGAGCTCACACCCGGCCCCCACGGCTTCCACATCCACGAGAAGCCCAGTTGCGGCGTCGGTGAAAAGGACGGCAAGAAAGTCGCCGGTCTGGGTGCCGGCGGCCATTACGACCCGCACAAGAGCGCCAAGCATGAAGGCCCGGAAGGCCATGGTCATCATGGCGACCTGCCGGCGCTGGAAGTGAAGGAGGACGGCACGGCCACCAGGATCATCGTCGCACCGCGTCTCAAACTGGCAGAGATCACCGGACGCTCCTTGATGATCCATGAAGGCGGCGACAACTACAGCGACACCCCCAAGCCACTGGGTGGCGGCGGTGGCCGTATCGCCTGCGGCATCATCGAATAACATCGAACGTACATTCAATCGGGGACCCATAAGCTGAATGCTTAGCTATCGCCATGCCTTTCACGCCGGCAACCACGCCGACGTGCTCAAACACTATGTCCTCACCCAAGTGCTGGCGCATGCCGCCGGCAAGGATAAACCCTTCTGGTATATCGACACCCATGCAGGCGCCGGCATGTATGCCCTCGATAAAGGTTACGCCACGCAGAATGCCGAATACGTCAACGGCATCGGCCGGCTCTGGTCGGCATCCGACCTGCCCGCCTCCATTGCGGATTACGTGTCGCTGGTCAAAGGGCTCAATCCGGACAAATCGTTGCGACTCTATCCCGGCTCGCCCAAGGTCGCGCAGCAACTGCTACGCGACGATGATCGTGCGCGCCTCTTCGAATTGCATCCGTCGGATGCGAAGCTGCTCAGGCAGCTGTTCAAGGATGCGGGGCGGCGAGTGATGATCGAGACCACGGACGGCTTTGCCGGCATCAAGGCCATGCTCCCCCCGCCGCCCCGCCGAGCAGTGGTGCTGATCGATCCGCCGTACGAAGAGAAGCAGGATTACCAGCGCGTGATCAAGATGCTGCAGGACAGCCTGGAACGTTTCGCCACCGGCACCTATATACTGTGGTACCCCTTGCTGCAAAGGCCGGAACCCCAGCAGATGCTCGACAGACTCGCTAAACTGCCGCTCAAGAGTTGGCTGCATGTGTCCCTCACCGTCCAGCGGCCGAGTCCGGAAGGTTTCGGCATGCACGGTAGCGGGCTCTTCATCGTCAACCCGCCCTGGACACTGCCGGCCCTGCTCGCTGAAGCCATGCCCTATCTGGTCGATAAACTGGGATTGGATGACGGCGCCCATCACACCCTGGAAAGCCATATTCCCTGAGCATGGCGACCATTGAGCGGACAGAGCAGGTCTCTGCCGATCCGGCCGCAGTCGGCGGGCCTTCCATGGAGGAGATGAACGCCATCGTCGCACTGTTCCAGCAAGCCGACTGGCCTGGCCTGGAATCGCGCTCCGAAGCCATGACACAACAATGGCCTCAACATGGTTTCGGCTGGAAATCGCTCGGCGTCGCATTGAAGATGCAGCACCGCGACGACGAAGCCCTAAAGATCATGCAAAAGGCGGCGGCACTGGTACCGGATGACCCGGACGTCCATAACAACTTGGGCAGCGCCTTGCGCGAGTCCGGACAGCATGACCTGGCGATCACCCACTTCGAACGGGCGCTCGCACTCAACCCGGATTTCCCCGATGCGCTCAATGGCCTTGCCATCACGCTCAAGCAGCAAGGCGATCCTGACCGGGTCATCAGCCTGCTGAAACGCGCGATCGAACTGCGGCCGACATTCCCGGAAGCACATTACAACCTCGGCAACGCCATCAAGGCCGAGGGCGACCTCGACGAGGCTGTCCAGTGCTACATGGAGGCACTCAAGCTGCGCCCCGGCTATGCCGACGCCTATAACAGCCTGGGCAATACCTTGATGCTGAAAGGCGAGCCTGAGGAAGCGCTGGCCTGCTACCGGCAATCGCTAACCGCCAACCCCCGCTTCCATGAAGCGCTCAACGGCATGGGGAATGCCTTGCGCGCCCTGGGCCAACTCGACGAAGCCATCCTCAAATACCAGGAAGCACTACGCATCAAACCGGACCACGAAGGTTTCCACCACAACCTGGCCATCGCTTACGGCGAGAAACAGGATGTCGAGGCCGCGCTCGCCAGCTATCGGGAATCCTTGAGATACGCGCCCGAATATGCCTCATCGCGCGCCGGTCTCGGCATGCTGCTGATCGCCAACGGCCAGATGGAGGAAGGCTGGCCGCTGTACGAAAGCCGCTGGGAAGGGTTCCAGCAGGCGATGGAAGGACTGCTGAAGCGGCCCGAGACGTCATTGCCGCAATGGCGAGGCGAACCGGTCGCCAAGACCGACACCCTGCTGCTGTTCTGCGAGCAGGGGCTCGGCGACAGCCTGCAATTCATTCGCTATGTGCCACTGCTCGCCCAGCGCTTCGCGCGGGTCACGGTGGTCTGCCCCAGCCATTTGCTCAATATCTTCCGCGGCTCGTTCCAGCAGGCCCATGTCGAATTCACGGATGTGCACCCCAAGGACCAGTCACGCTGGCAATGGCACTGCACCACCATGTCCGTACCGCTGGCCATGCACACGACGATGGATACCGTGCCCGCGACGGTGCCTTACCTGATCGCTCCGGAGAACCGCGTCAGGCACTGGGCGGATCAGCTCGACACCCTGGATGGCGGCAAGAAGCCGCGTGTCGGCCTGGTCTGGGCGGGTGGCAATCTGTTGCGGGATGACAAGAAACGCAGTATCGCCCCCGAACAGTTCCTGCCGTTGACGGCACACCATGAGATGACCTGGGTCAGCCTGCAGAAAGCCAACGACGACAAGAAAAAGGCCAAATCCCATCACAAGAGCGCGCTCGTGGACTGGATGGAAGACATCCAGGATTTCGCCGATACCGCAGCGCTGATCCAGAACCTCGATCTCATCATCACGGTGGATACCTCCGTCGCCCACTTGGCGGGTGCCATGGGCAAGCCTGTCTGGATGCTGAATCGTTTTGCCGGCGATTTTCGCTGGATGTTTCACCGCGACGATAGCCCGTGGTATCCCAGCATGCGTATCTTCCGCCAGCCGGAGCCAGGCGACTGGCCCAGTGTGCTGGCGCAGGTGCAGCTGGCGCTGGAAGCGTGGCGACCTGCAAGCAACACGCCCTCGAAACCAGCCATCCCAACCCCGGAAACTAAGTCGGACGAACGCAGCCCCTCAGCCCCCAAGGCCTCCTCCCTGCAGGACGACATGCAGCGGCTATTCGACTGGTTCACTAACGGCGTCCCTGGCTATACCGGTTTGCGCGATCAGCTGTTCGCCGATTACAGGCGCGACCGGAACATGGACCTCAGCCAGCACTTCGTCGAGTTGCTGGTCCAGTTCGGCTACAGCTTCTTCAAGAACCGCAACCTGGAACAAGCCTGCAAGTTCTGGCGGGAGGTGCTCGATCTTCGGCCTGATCACCACTATGCCTTGCACCATCTGGGCGTGGCGCTGGCGGAATTGAATCGGCATGAGGAAGCCTGCGTCTTGTTCAGGCGCGCCATCGCCACCGAGCCGGAACGGTATTACACGCATTACACCCTTGCCGCTTCCTTGCTTGCGCTGGGCCATTGGGAAGAGGGCTGGCGCTATTACGAATATCGCTGGCAAGGTTCCGACCAGGTCCCGCATTTAAAGACGCCTGATACGAATGCGACATCGAGTGCGAAAGCCAAGACACTGGTCAGCCTGCCCGAATCCCTCAACGCCAGCCTCAAACCCTGGCAAGGGGAAGCCCCCGCGACGGGCGATGCCTTGCTGCTTTATATCGAGCAAGGGTTTGGCGACCAGATCCAGTTCGTTCGCCTGCTACCGGAGGTCGCCCGGCGATTCGACCGTGTCGATTTCTATTGCAGCAAAGCCGTCTATGACCTGTTCGCCCATGCACTCAAAGACTTCCCCCAAATCCGGCTCATCGACACGTTCCCAACGGACTACGCTACCTGGCAATGGCATTGCCCCTTGCTTTCCCTGCCACTGGCGCTGGGCCTGCGGCCGCAGAACATCCCGCCGGCACCCTATCTCAGCGTGCCGGAGGATCGGCGAAGGACCTGGGAGCGCCGCTTGCAGCCGCATCTGGACGGCAAACCGCTGATCGGCATCGCCTGGACCGGCAGCGCGACCCTGGGGGCAGATCGCCAGCGATCGATCGATCCGCTCACGCTCATCAGCCTGTTCACCGACCAGCGCTTCCATTGGGTATGCCTGCAGAAATCCGACGGCCGAGCAGACGCCTCCGTCCCCGCCGCGCTGCGCCCGTTATTGATCGACCCCATGCAAGAGGTGCGGGATTTTGCCGATACCGCAGCGTTGATCGATCAACTGGACCTCGTGATCGCCGTCGACACCTCCGTCGCCCATCTTGCCGGTGCGCTCGGCAAACCAGTGTGGCTATTGAACCGGTTCTCCGGAGACTGGCGTTGGATGGGCCGACAGGCCACGACACCCTGGTATGACAGCATGCGCATCTTCAACCAACAGACGCGCGACCAGTGGCAGGAGGTGATCGCCGCATTGTCCCAGGCATTGGAAGACCGATACCCGCCCGCCATCTCGACTGAACCGTTACCTGTCCAACACCAACCGACTCTGCTTGCTGGCAGCCCTGTCGGGATCGTCAGCAACGGCAGCACCATGCGATCGCCCCAAGCGGAGATGGACGAGACCCAGCAACTCTTGGCGCAGTTCAATACCGGTGAACTCCGGGCACTGGAACAAGCAGCAGGCGCCATGATGCGTGCAGAGGTGGGTGCAGAAGATCGACCGGCCGGACTGGCGCAGTTCATGCTGCAGACCGCACAGCTACTCCAGCAGGAAACCGGGGCTGACATCCATGCCTTGCCGCAGATCGACCCGGATCACCAGGCTGCATGGCCCGCCGAACTCAAGAAAAGTCTGGCCCCCATCCAGGAAGGCCTGGCAGCCTTCCACAAGTGCCTGTCGGCGCAACAGGATCTGCCGCAAGCCCTGCATAGGCTCGCGGCCATCCTGCTGACCAAGGGATGCTACGAAGCCGCGGCGGCGTATTACGAACAGGCCATCGCCTTACGCCCGGCATTCGTCGAAGCGCTGACCAATCTGGGCACGGCCCGCATGCGCCTGGGCGAGATGCAGGCTGCGATAGACGCTTATCAAGCGGCACTGACCTTGCGTCCTCAGTATATCGAAGCCATGAACGGCCTCGGCGTCACCCTGAAACACATGGGGCGATTCACGCAGGCGATCGCCTATTTCGAAACAGCGCTGTCGATCCAGCCGAGCAACGCCGAGTTGCTGAACAATCTCGGGGCGACCCTGCTCGACATGCATCGCGTGGATGAGGCCATCCCCCTCTTCCGCCGTTCCATCGCCGCCGATCCCGGTTACCACGCCGCCCACATGGGGCTCGCACTGGCCTTGCTGTTCAAGGGCGAGTGGGAGGAAGGCTGGCGCCATTACGAGCAGCGCTGGGTCGGTTCCAATTTCGCCCTGCAAGGCATGGTGCACAAGACGGATACCAACCTGCCACACTGGCAGGGCGAGCCCGTCCAGCCAGACGCCAGGCTACTGGTGTTCTGCGAGCAGGGCCTGGGAGACAACCTGCAATTCGCGCGCTACATTCCCCTGGCCGCGGCCCGCTTCGCCAAGGTGACCCTGTTCTGCCACGCCCCGCTCTTTAACATCCTCGCCGGCTCCTTTTGCCTGTACCCGAACATTGAAGTGCTGAAGGCGCTGCCCAACGACCACAGTGCCTGGGACTACCACTGCTACATCATGTCCATGCCACTGGCGTTCGGCACGACGCTGGACAACGTGCCAGCTCAGGTGCCGTACCTGCGTTCTCCGGCTAATCGTGTCCAGTATTGG
>CABHOJ010000071.1 GCA_902168195.1 uncultured Methylotenera sp. | reverse complement strand
ATCATGATCACGGCGGTGATGATAAAAGCGACGATAATGATGGAAACCGGGTAGAACAGCGCGGATTTGATCTTGCCTTTGATGGCCAGGATCTTTTCTTTGTAAGTCGCTAAGCGATCGAGCAGAGAATCTAGAATACCGGCTTGCTCGCCGGCGCCGACCAGGTTGCAAAACAAAGCATCGAAATGCAATGGGTATTTGCGGAATGCCGCACTGAGACTGCTGCCGGTTTCGACATCGGACTTGATGTCGTTAAGTAGCTTGGTGACGGCCGGGTTGCTGTGGCCTTTGCCGACGATATCGAAGGACTGCAATAAAGGCACACCAGCCTTCATCATCGTCGCTAGCTGGCGCGTGAAGAGCGTGACGTCCTTTTCGGTGACCTTGCCGCTTTTCGCACCAAAGCCACTTTGCTTCTTGACCTTGGTGACATTGACCCCTTGCCTACGCAAAGTCGCATTGACGAAAGCCTCTCCGGAGGCCTTCATTTCACCTTTGATTCGCTTGCCTTTTTTATCCGTGCCTTCCCAGGCGAAGGTGACCTCTTTAGTCGCTTTGGCTGCCATATGCTTTCCCCGGGCTGAGCATGTTCTTTTGCTTATTCATTGGTGACAGACAGTACTTCTTCGATGGAGGTATGGCCTTGTTTGATCTTCAGCAGTCCAGACTGGCGCAAGTCGCGTATGCCTTCTTTTCTCGCCTGATCGGCGATGTCATGGGCGGTACCGTTCTTCATGATCAATCGACTCATGGCATCGGAGACCGGCATCACCTGGTAGATGCCGACCCGGCCTTTGTAGCCACCGTTGCACATGTCGCAGCCGCCTTCTTTCGGGCCATAGAGCTGCCAGCTGCCATCGAGATCCGCTTCCTCAAAACCGACACTGAGCAACGCCTCTTTCGGAAGATCGATCGGTTGCTTGCAGCTCTTGCATAGACGTCTAGCCAGCCGTTGAGCCGTGATCAGCGATACTGCGGAAGCGATGTTGAACGGTGCGACGCCCATGTTCAAGAGGCGCGTGAGTGTCGACGGCGCATCGTTGGTGTGCAGGGTCGACAGCACCATGTGGCCGGTAGAAGCTGCCTTGATCGCCATGTCGGCGGTTTCCAGGTCGCGGATTTCACCGATCATGATGATGTCAGGATCCTGACGCAGGAAGGATTTAAGGGCGGCGGCGAACGTCAGGCCCTGCTTGTCGTTGACGTTGACCTGGTTGATGCCTGCCAGCGGGATTTCTGCAGGATCTTCCGCGGTCGAGATATTCACACCTGGGTTGTTGAGGATGTTGAGGCAGGTATAAAGCGACACCGTTTTACCCGAACCGGTAGGACCCGTGACCAATACCAGGCCATACGGACGACTGACCGCATTGAGCAAAGCTTCTTTCTGTTCCGGCTCGTAACCCAGCGCTTCGATCCCCAACTGCGCACTGCTCGGATCGAGGATACGCATCACGATCTTCTCGCCGTTGACCATAGGCAACGTGCTGACACGGAAGTCGATGGATCGTGTCTTTGAGAGGGTCAATTTCATGCGGCCATCTTGAGGGATGCGCTTTTCGGCGATATCCAGGTTGGAGATGACCTTGATGCGGGAAGCCAGTTTTTCCTTGATGGCGAGCGGTGGCTGGGCGATCTCCTTCAGCACCCCGTCCACACGGTAGCGGATGCGATAGAACTTCTCGTAGGGCTCGAAGTGCAAGTCGGATGCCCCCATGTTGATCGCGTCGAGCAGGATCTTTTGCAGGTATTTGACGACAGGCGCGTCATCGATCTCGATATTGGAGACCTCTGCTTCCGCAGGCTGGTCGCCACCTTCCATATCGAGATTGATATCGTCGTCGATATCGAGCGACTTCAGGCTGGTGTCGCTGGCTTCCGCGACCTTATCGATCCATCGACTGAGTTTGTCATCCTCCACGACCACGGGCGATAGCGCCATGCCGACCTGGAATTGCACATCATCCAATGCGTGCAGATTGGTCGGATCCGACAGCGCGACAAACAGGGTATTGCCGCGACTCTGCAACGCCATGACGCGACTGCTCTGCATCAGCTTGGCGTCGATGGTCTTGGTCGGTAGATAATCAGGATTCAGGGCATTCAGGTCGAACAACGGGAAGCCGAAGGCATTCGCGGCAGTTTCTGCGATCTTCATCGCAGAGAGCTTCTTGCTCTGGATCAGTTGCGTGATGAAAGGCAGATGCTGACTGTTGGCCAGGGATTGGATGGCGCTGGCTTCATCTTCTGATAGCAGTTTTTCTTGTACCAGAGTACGGGCCAAGCCACCTAGTTTGCTAGGTAAAGTCGCAGCAACCATTGAGTCTCTTCTAACAGTCCATAAGAATGGCGGAAACGTTGTTCCACTAAGTCTTCCAGATGATGCACGCTAGTGTTTTTTTTGTAAAGATACTATGTAATTTGCATCGAAAAGCTACAGATTTTCTTGAATTTGTGACGATTGTCGAATATACCCCTAAAAAAATCTTGACTTCTCAGAATAACACACGTAAAAACGCGTTCAGGCGTTTGGATTCGAGGTCAAAGTAGCCGGCACTACCGACTTAAAGTCTTGAAGTACAAACTTTTGGGGACGCCTCCCCTAGTTTTAGTAAGGAAGTATTTAAATGGCAACAGGTACCGTAAAGTGGTTCAATGATTCCAAAGGTTTTGGTTTCATTACCCCGGATGATGGTGGCGACGATCTTTTCGCTCACTTCTCCGCGATTGTAGAGTCTGGCTACAAGAGTCTTAAAGAAGGTCAACGCGTGAGTTTCGATGTCACGGAAGGCCCAAAGGGCAAGCAAGCTTCTAATATCCAGAAAGCTTAAGCTTCCAATTAAGTTAGACAGACTTCATTAAAAAGGCCCGTTCATCGGGCCTTTTTATTTTGTGAAAATCGATCATCAAGCCATCTGCTTGATGATCTCGTCGCCAAATTCCACGGTGCCGATCTGGGTCGCGCCTTCCATCTGCGAAGAGAAATCGATCGTGACGCGCTTGGACGCGATGGCTTTGGCAACCCCTGCCAAGACCAAGTCAGCAGCTTCCGTCCATCCCATGTGACGCAACATCATCTCCGCCGACAAGATCAGCGAACTCGGATTCGCCAGGTTCTTGCCGGCGATCTTCGGCGCCGTGCCGTGCGTCGCTTCGAACATCGCTACCGTGTCGGAGAGATTCGCACCAGGCGCGATACCGATACCGCCGACCTGAGCGGCCAGCGCGTCCGACATATAATCGCCGTTCAGGTTGAGCGTCGCCACCACATCATAGTCGGAGGGATGCAACAGGATCTCTTGCAGGAAGGCATCCGCGATGCAATCCTTGATGAGGATGCCGCCATATTCCGGCGCCAGCTTGCACCATGGGCCGCCATCGATTTCCACGGCACCGAATTCCTCTTTGGCCACTTCGTAGCCCCAGGTCTTGAAGCCACCTTCGGTGAATTTCATGATGTTGCCCTTGTGGGCGATAGTGACGGATTTGCGATTGTTATCCACCGCATACTGAATGGCCTTGCGCACGAGACGCTTGCTACCGTCTACCGAGACTGGCTTGATGCCGATCGCTGACGTTTCCGGAAAGCGGATCTTCTTTCGGACCCCCATGTCGCTGAGGAAGTTGATGACTTTCTTCACTTCGTCACTACCCGCAGCCCATTCGATGCCGGCATAGATATCCTCGGTGTTCTCGCGGAAGATCACCATGTCGGTCTTCTCCGGGTGCTTCACTGGGCTGGGGACGCCCTGAAAATACTGTACTGGCCGCAAGCAGACGTAGAGGTCGAGTTCCTGGCGCAGGGTCACGTTGAGCGAGCGGATACCGCCGCCGACGGGCGTGGTCAATGGGCCCTTGATGGAGATCACATAGTCCTTGACCGCCTGCATGGTCTCTTCCGGTAGCCAGGTGTTGTCACCATAGACTTTGGTGGACTTTTCGCCGGCATAGACCTCCATCCAAGAGATGGCGCGCTTGCCGCCATAGGCTTTGTTAACGGCAGCATCGACCACTTTCTGCATCGGCGGGGTGATATCGACGCCGATGCCATCACCTTCAATAAATGGGATAATCGGATGGTCGGGTACGTTCAAGGAGTTATCCTCGTTGACCGTGATCTTTTCGCCTTGGCCTGGCACAACAATTTTCTTAGACATTTACAATAATCCCATTTGATTGATGCTGATCCTGTTCAACAAGCCTTATGGCGTAGTCTGTCAGTTTAGCGCTCACGAGACGCATGAGACACTCAAGGACTATATCGCCATTCCGGGGGTATACGCGGCAGGCCGACTTGATACAGATAGTGAAGGTTTGCTTATTTTAACCGATGACGGGGCGGTGCAGCATCGTCTTTCACATCCCCGACACAAAGAATTCAAGACCTACTGGGTACAAGTGGAAGGCGAACCCACGGATGAAGCGCTTGCATCTTTAAGGTCAGGCGTCGATCTTGGCGACTTCTTCACGCAGCCTGCTAAAGTGAGACGGATACCAGAACCTGAAGGGTTGTGGCCTAGGGTGCCGCCTATCCGTGAGCGTAAAGCGATCCCGACGAGCTGGATCGAAGTGATGATCGCCGAGGGCAAGAACCGACAGGTAAGACGGATGACCGCCAAGGTCGGGTTCCCCACTTTACGATTGATTCGCTATGCGATCGGCGCATATACCCTGGATGGCCTTGCGTTGGGGGCTTGGAAGCAGATATGAAGATGATGTGGAGCGATGCGATATGAAACCAGTGGTGGTATTTCGGCATGCCTTGACCGAGGGGGCGGGCTATCTCGGCACTTTCCTGACACAAAAGGCGATCCCCTGGCACATGGTACGTATCGATCAGGGTGAACCTGTACCGGACAATGCGCTCGATTACAGCGGTATCGTGCTGATGGGAGGTCCGATGAGCGTCAATGACGACCTGCCCTGGATCCCGCCATTGCTGTCCTTGATACGCCATGCCGCTAGTGAGGATGTGCCTTTGCTCGGCCATTGTCTAGGTGGGCAATTGATCAGCAAGGCCTTGGGCGCCCGCGTGAGCAGGAACCCGGTGAAGGAGATCGGCTGGGGGGAGGCGCATATCAGCGAGAACGAGGAATCACGCAAGTGGTTCGGCGAACTTCGCAGCATGCAGGCCTTTCACTGGCACGGAGAGACTTTTGATCTGCCTCCTGGTGCTACCCATCTCTTGTCCAGTGCACATTGTCGTAACCAGGCTTATAGCATCGGTAAGCATCTCGCCTTCCAGTGCCACATCGAGATGACGGCAGACATGGTGAAGACCTGGTGCGAAGTGGGCGCGGACGAGATCGCGGGCGCTCTCGATAGCCCGGGGGTGCAGAGTGTAGACGATATCCACGAGCAGCTTGCGGAGCGGATCGCACGCCTGAATGCGGTCGCACACCCTGTCTACGAGCGTTGGATCGCCGGCCTGAGGGCAACCTGACAGGCCGTGTGTGATAAACTTCGAGCTGAATTTAACCTGATCTGATCGAGATACTATGTCCGGCAATACCATCGGCACGCTATTCACGTTGACCTCTTTCGGCGAGTCCCACGGGCCTGGCATAGGTGGTATCGTCGATGGCTGCCCGCCGGGACTTTCGCTCACTGCGGAAGATTTGCAAGCCGAACTCGATAGACGTAAACCCGGGACTTCCCGTCACGTCACCCAGCGTCAGGAATCGGATACGGTCGAGATCCTTTCCGGTGTGTTCGAAGGCAAGACGACCGGCGCGCCTATCGGCTTCCTCATCCGTAACCAGGACCAGCGCAGCCAGGATTACAGCAAGATCGCCGAGACCTTCCGTCCTGGCCATGCCGATTACACCTACTGGCAGAAGTACGGTATCCGTGACTACCGCGGCGGTGGCCGATCCAGTGCGCGTGAGACCGCTGTGCGTGTGGCGGCAGGCGCGATCGCCAAGAAATGGTTGAATGAGCGTTATGGGGTGACGATCCGCGGCTACATGAGTCAGCTCGGTGAGATCGCGATCCCGTTCGAAAGCTGGGACGAGGTCGACCAGAACCCGTTCTTCGCCCCTAATCGCGGCATCGTGCCTCAACTGGAAACTTATTTGGACAAGATCCGCGCTGAGCGCGACTCGGTCGGTGCCCGCATTTCGGTCGTCGCACAGGGTGTGCCGGTAGGTTGGGGTGAGCCGGTCTATGACCGACTGGATGCCGAGATCGCCTACGCCATGATGAACATCAACGCCGTGAAAGGTGTCGAGGTCGGCGCCGGCTTCGCAAGCGTGGCGCAACGGGGTTCCGTCCACAGCGATGAGATGACGCCGCAAGGTTTCGTCACCAATCACGCAGGCGGTATTCTCGGCGGGATATCGACCGGACAGGATATCGAAGTGCACGTCGCACTCAAACCAACTTCCAGCATCCCGCAGGAGCGTCGTTCCATCGACAAGCAGGGGAATGCGGTCACCATGCAGACCACCGGCCGCCACGATCCTTGCGTGGGTGTGCGGGCGACGCCGATCGCTGAAGCCATGCTGGCGCTGGTCCTGATCGACCACGCGTTGCGTCATCGCGCACAATGCGCGGACGTCACTACCACGACCCCCCGGCTCTAAGGCATATCGGGCGTAGTCAGGCTTCGCCCTCGACTTATGCAGAACGTACCCTACTGGCGGCTTTCAGGCTTCTATTTCGCCTATTTCGGTTTCGTTGGGGCGTTCAGTCCATTCTGGGGCCTGTATCTCAAATCGCTGGCTTTCGGCGCGCTGCAGATCGCCATCCTCATGTCCCTATTCCAAGTGGCACGTATCTTCTCTCCCAGCTTATGGGGCTGGCTTGCGGACCATACCGGGCGGCGCGTACCCATCATCCGTTGGCTTGCCGGACTGAGCCTGCTGGCTTATGTCGGCGTCTTCTTCGGCACCAGCTTCAGCTGGCTCTTTGCAGTCATGCTGCTGCTCAGTTTCTTCTGGAGCGCCTCATTGCCCTTGATCGAGGCGGTGACCCTCGGGCATTTAGGCGATCGCTTCGACCGTTATGGCCATATCAGGCTGTGGGGCTCGGTAGGATTCATCATCGCCGTCGTCGGTCTAGGCTACCTCATCGATCTGGTCGGTATCCAGGCCTTGCTGTGGGTGATCCTTGGTCTATTGATCACCGTCTCGTTGTTCTCGCAGAAACTGCCGGAGCCTTTCCCTACAACCAAGCATAAGGACGATGGTGCCCTGCGCGACATCCTGCGTCGGCCGGAAGTCATCGCGCTGATGGCGGCATGTTTCATGATGTCGGCAGCGCATGGCGTCTATTACACGTTCTACTCGATCTATCTGGTCGACCATGGTTACACCAGCGCGCAAGTCGGCTGGCTATGGGCCTTGGGCGTCATTTGCGAGATCCTCGTGTTCATCTACATGCCACGCTTGGTCAAGGCGTTCGGTCTGGTCACGATCATGCTGGGTAGCCTGGCGTTGGCATTCGTCCGGTTCTTCGTCATCGGCTGGGCGGTGGAGATCGTTTGGCTCATCGTCCTCGCGCAGACGCTACATGCCGCTACCTTTGGCACCTACCACGCGACCGCCGTTGCATTGACCCATCGGTATTTCAAGGGCAAGCATCAGTCGAAGGGACAAGGGTTCTATACCAGCGTCTCGTATGGCATGGGCGGCAGTTTCGGCGCGGTCTTGAGCGGTTACGCATGGGAAAGCCTGGGACCCAGTTGGACATTTACCCTGTCGGGCGCTTGCGCTATGCTGGGTTTCATCATATTCGCCTGGCTCATGCCCAAGGGCGACTGAGGCGATACCTTACTGGAGCGGGGAATGAAGAGGATCTGCGCGTTACCGATGTTGCTACTGCTGCTACCGCTCAGTGCCTACTCGGATACCGATATCAATGTCGTTGGCCTCTTCAACAACAAGGCCATCGTCATCATCAACAAGGGCAAGCCGCTCACACTGACGGCTGGCCAGCCTGCCGTGCAGGGCGTGAGACTGCTTCAGGCGGACAGCCAGAAGGCCGTGCTGGAAGTGGAAGGCAAGCGCAAGGAACTGGGCATGGGGCAGGCTGCAACCGTCACCGGCAATGCGGCATCCGCGATCCCAAGCGTGACCTTGTATGCCGACGCGCGAGGACATCATTTCAGTGAAGGCCAGATCAATGGCGCAACGTTTCGAATCCTCATCGACACCGGTGCATCTGCTATTTCGATGAACAGTATGGATGCCAAGAAAGCGGGTATCGATTACAAAAAGGGTGAGACGGTGCAGTTGAATACCGCGAATGGTATTGCCAACGGCTATCTGGTCACTATCAACACATTGAGACTACAGGGTCTGGTGCTGAATCAGGTGGAAGGGGTGGTGATGGAAGGCACCTCGCCGCAGGTAGTGTTACTGGGAATGACCGCATTGAACAGACTGGAAATGAAACGTGAGGGCATAGCCCTCACGCTCACAAAAAAATACTGAACAGCTTAGTGTTTTGCCAGTTTGTCGTGTTCGATCAGCGCGTAAGCGGAGTGGTTATGGATCGACTCGAAGTTCTCCGATTCCACCACATACGAGTCGATGCGCGGTTCCGCATTGAGCTGTGCCGCGACGTCACGCACCATGTCCTCGACGAATTTCGGATTGTCGTAGGCATGCTCTGTCACATATTTCTCATCCGGACGCTTCAACAAGCCGAACAATTCGCTCGAAGCCTGGCTTTCGACGATACGGATCAAGTCCTCGACCCAGATGAAATCGTTGATCTTGGCCGTGATGGTGACATGCGAGCGCTGATTGTGCGCACCGTAGTTGGAGATTTTCTTCGAACATGGACATAAACTGGTGACAGGCACCAGAACCTTGACCGTGATGTCGAACTTGCCCTTGCAGATCTCGCCGATGAAGGTCACTTCGTAATCGAGCAAGCTCTGTACGCCAGAGATCGGGGCAGCTTTGTTGATGAAATACGGGAACGTCATTTCGACGTGGCCGGATTCTGCTTCCAGGCGTTTCACCATCTCACGCAGGATGGTCTCGAAGGACTCTACCGAGATCTCGCGTTCGTTCATGTTCAGGATCTCGACGAAACGCGACATGTGCGTACCCTTGAAATTGTGGGGCAGATGTACGTACATATTGAACATGGCGACCGTATGTTGCACGCCGCCGGTCTTGTCCTTGACCTTCACAGGGTGGCGGATCGACTTGATACCTACTTTGTCGATGGCAAGGTGCCGTGTGTCCGGGGTGTTCTGGACGTCTTCAATCGCGGGAATGGCTGGCTGATTCATTAAACTCTCGATGTTGGATGATGCGCGTTAATAGTTGAGTATAACACTAGGTTAATTTTTTCTCAATCGCGGCAACGATGCCGTCTGCGTTAAGACCGCATTCGGCCAACATGGTTTCATGGACGCCGTGTTCGATGAAGACGTCCGGCAATCCCAGGCATAGGGTCTCGACATCGGCGCTCAGCCCTTGCAAAGCTTCCATCACGGCCGCCCCGGCACCACCCTGGATAGCGTTCTCTTCTACAGTGACCAGCAGCTCATGCGTGGCGGCCAGTTGGCGGATCAGGTCGATATCCAGCGGTTTGACGAAACGCATATTGGCGACGCTGGCGCCTAGGCGTTCCGCCGCTTGCATCGCAGGTGTGAGCATGCTGCCAAAGGCGAGGATGGCGACTTTGCTACCCTCTCTAGTGACGATACCTTTGCCGATCGGCAAGACCTGCATGGATTTCTGCACTGTCACGCCCGGGCCTCCGCCACGCGGGTATCTCACCGCGGTCGGGCCATCATGCTGGAACGCCGTGAACAACATCTGCCGGCATTCGTTCTCGTCACTCGGCGTCATGATCACCATATTGGGGATACAACGCATATAGCTCAAATCGAAGCTGCCCGCATGTGTCGGGCCATCGGCGCCGACTAGGCCGGCACGATCGATGGCGAACATCACCGGCAAATTCTGCAAGGCGATGTCGTGGATCAATTGGTCATAGGCGCGTTGCAGAAAGGTCGAATAGATCGCTACCACCGGTTTCAAACCATCGCAGGCCATCCCAGCAGCAAACGTGAGGGCATGCTGCTCTGCGATGCCGACATCGAAGAAGCGCTCTGGATATCGCTCGGCGAACGCATTCAACCCGGAACCGTCGCACATGGCAGGGGTGACGCCGATCAGGCGCTCATCCTGCGAGGCCATGTCGACCAGCCATTCGCCGAAGATTTGTGTATAGGTCTTATTGCCGGAGGCCGCTACGGCACTCCCGTCGGTCGGATTGAATTTCCCTACGCCATGATAACGACCGGGATTCTCTTCGGCAGGTTGGTAGCCGCGGCCCTTCTGCGTAGCGACATGCAGGAATTGTGGGCCTTTCAGTTTCCTGATGTTCTGCAGGGTGGCGACGAGTACATCGATGTCGTGACCGTCGATCGGGCCGATGTAGTTGAAGCCGAACTCCTCGAATAGGGTGCCTGGCGTCATCATGCCTTTGACGTGCTCCTCGGCGCGTTTGGCGAATTCCAGTACCGGCGGCATGACGCCCAATACCTTTTCACTGGAGCGGCGCATGGTCGTGTAGAAACGCCCGGACAACAACTTGGCCAAGTAATTGTTGAGTGCGCCGACATTGGGTGAGATGGACATGTCATTGTCGTTGAGGATCACGAGCAGGTTGGCATCCATGGCGCCCGCGTTATTCAATGCCTCGAAGGCCATGCCCGCCGTCATGGCACCGTCACCGATGATCGCAACCGAGCGACGCTCCAGGCCTGCCTGTTGCGCGGCGATGGCCATGCCCAAAGCAGCGGAGATCGAGGTGCTCGAATGGCCGGTACCGAAAGTATCGTACGGACTCTCGCTGCGGCGCGGGAATCCGGCGATCCCGTTCGGTTTACGCAGCCCGGTCATGGCCGCCCTGCGTCCAGTCAGTATCTTGTGCGGATAGGTCTGATGACCGACATCCCAGACCAATCGGTCATCCGGCGTGTTGAATACGTAATGCAAGGCGATGGTCAGTTCCACCACACCCAGATTGGATGACAGGTGCCCGCCCGTCTGCGAAACGCTATCGATCAGAAAGGCACGTAATTCATCCGCCAATTGCGTTAGCTGTTTACGGTCTAGCTTCCGAAGCTGATCCGGGGAATGGATGGTGTCGAGTAATGGATACATGGTCATGAGCTGCGTTGCATGATGAATTGGGCAAGCTGCCGTAAACGTAGCGCATCGTCACCGAACACTTGCAGCGGTTGCAGTGCGCGTTCATAGAGTTCGTTGGCCATTTGTTTCGCGCGTTCGAGGCCGAGGATGGTGACATAGGTCGGCTTGTTGTTGTCAGCATCCTTGCCGGCAGTCTTGCCCAGGGTCGCGGTATCGGCTTCGGTGTCGAGGATATCGTCGACGACCTGGAAGGCGAGGCCGATGGATTGCGCATAGGTGTCCACCGCATGCAGACGTTCCGTATCTGAGTCTTCAGCACAATATGCACCCATCATCGCAGCAGCGCGGATGAGCGCGCCTGTCTTGTGGATATGCATGTGCTCCAGTTCGGCCTGGCTCAAGTTCTGTCCCACACTAGCCAAGTCGATCGCCTGACCGCCGGCCATGCCGCGCGAGCCGCTGGCGATCGCCAGCATCTGGATGATCTCGAGCTGTCTCGGGACATCGATGAACAAGCCTGGCTGCGACAGCACCTGAAACGCCAGCGTCTGCAGTGCATCGCCGACCAGCAAGGCGGTGGCATCGTCGTAACGCTTGTGACAGGAGGGCTTGCCGCGACGCAGGTCGTCGTCGTCCATGCAGGGCATATCGTCATGGACCAAAGAATAAGCATGGATCAGCTCTACGGCTGCCGCAGCGGCATCGACCTTGGCGCTGTCTGAGCCGCAAAGTTCGCCGGCTGCATGTGCGAGCAGGGCCCGGATACGCTTACCACCGCCGAGAACGGCGTAGCGCATCGCTTCATGCAAACGCTGAGGCGCGATCGACGAGGCGGGTAATAAAACGGAAAGGCTTGCTTCC
Source organism: uncultured Methylotenera sp. (assembly GCA_902168195.1). Lineage (GTDB taxonomy): Bacteria > Pseudomonadota > Gammaproteobacteria > Burkholderiales > Methylophilaceae > CABHOJ01. The sequence goes on along the minus strand of CABHOJ010000071.1, from coordinate 3,120 downwards.
GTGCGGTTCTGGATGCCGACCGCCCAGGCTTGGAAATCACTCATCTTGATCAGTGTGAGGTTGCAGCTTGCCAGCCTCGTTGAGTATCTGGATCTGCTGTTCTATCGCCGCAAGCGACTTCTGGCAGGACTGCAGCAATTCGGTGCCGCGCTTGTAGGCGGCCAGGGATTGTTCCAAAGGCAATTGCCCGGACTCCATCTGGCTGACGATCGATTCAAGTTCCGACAAAGCTTGCTCGAACCCAGGATGTTCTACAGAAGAAGGTGTCGTTGATTGCGAATTTTTGCTCATGGAAAGCACCCAAAGTGGGCCAGAACCGTAACAAAATCATTGTCATCGGTCAATGAATAAGGCCTGACTATTATTGTAAAATCTGACATAGTTTACGCTGTAAGCGAATCAACGAGAAATGCTGCTTCATCAAATCACCGGAAAAACGCCAGGCCATGGGCAACACCACCAACACATTTTCGCTCCCTGATAGTTTAGGCTTATTGCGGGCGGAAACCTCGAAACTCCTGACCGGGCCGGCCCTGGCGGAATCGGTGGCGGCGTGCGAACGGGAGGCAAGACCGCATCTGCATGGCCTGATGAGCTATTTCGTGGCGAGCGACAAGTTGTCGTTCGAGTTGGAAGACCAGCTTTGGTTGACGGTCTATCGTTACCTCAAATACCTGATCCAGCAGATCGACGCCGTCCAGAAGTCAGCCGTGGGAGAGAGTGATTCGGGCCATTCGGCTGCGTCCTGCAGTCTGAAGATCGAGGCGATGGTAACCATGGCCAAATGGCACTATTTGCGTTACCGCCCCCTTCCCAGGCATTTTTGGCGCAATATGCACGCGACCTATGCCCAGTTCGAGCGCTTGCATGAGCAGAACCCGGCGGCCACGCTCACCTCATCCCCCGCAGTCAAGACACGCTACCTGCAGGCCTTGTTGCTGGATAGCATCAATCGCAGCAATATGCAGAAACGCGAGATCGATCATGTCGACCACTGGTTGCATGGTTGCTGTCAATCCATCACGCTGGAGCGTCAATGCAATGAGCTCAAGCATCTGCTGTTCGTTGACTTGACCAGCGAACGCAGTGCGCAGCGCATACGTGAATATGAAACCCTTCCTAACTGCCGCTATTGGAGTATGGAATCCATCATCGCCCAGTTGGTGGAGATGCGCATCCAGGTCGAGCAAGGGGTCATTCCCGCAATCTTCTCGCAGGATACCGGCCTACCGAACGCCAAGCGACTGCTCGATCAGCTGTCGGGAGAGTGGTCATACCAGAGCTACAAGCGTCAACGGCGTACCGACGAGCGTGAAGAAGTTGCCAAGCTGGCCCAGGCGGTACATGGCATCATGAATGTCTGCCAGCATATCAAGAACAATGCCTATAACCTGATGGCCGCGCCGATGCAGAATCTATTGCGGCCCGAGAACAGCTGGCGTATCGAGAACGAGAGCAAATTCGGTTTCGGTGCACAGGTCAATATGGGCATGAACCTGTGGTTGAAGCCGGGTTGCCTCATCTCGCTGGATTATGAATTGAACCCGGATCTGATCGTGGTCGGCGTAGTGCGCAACATCCAGCAGCAGCAAGGCGCCGATTGTTACGCAGGCATCGAAGTGCTGAGCCATATGCCAAGCTATGTCACGTTGCGCGCCATGGATGACAACCCGATCACCACCGCTTCTCCAGCGCTCTATCTGCCGCGCGATGATGAGCGGCATTTGCCGGCCAGCTTGGTCATGGCGCTACATGACTATGTGGCGAGAGGCCGTTACGCTTTGAAGATGGGCGGACGATCCTATCGCGCGCAACTAGGTGAGTTGATGGAACAGCAGGAAGACTGGGTGCGTGTGGGCGCTGTGATCACTCAGGTTCAGTCTTGATCCAGCCTGAGTACCCTTGCCAGAAATTGGCGGATGTCAGCGATCTCTTCTTCGCAAACCGAGTGTGCCATCGGATAGGCATGCCATTCCAGTGGATAACGCATCTGCTCAAGTATCTCCTTTGATCCCTGATTGGTCGTCATGCTGATGACGTCATCGAAGGTGCCATGCGCCATGAAGATCGGCAGATCGGCATTCACGCTGGCGGCCTCTTCTGCCAGCGATGCTTTTAACGGTAAGTAAGTGGATAGGGCGATGATCCCCGCCAGTCTCTCCTGATAGCGCAAGCCGGTATGCAAGGCGATGGCGCCGCCCTGGGAAAAGCCGGCGAGGAAAATGCGCCGGCTGGGAATGCCTGCCGCCACCTGTTCGCCGATCAGCTGCCGCACCGTTTCCCGGGAGCGCTGGAGGCTGGCCTCATCCACCTCCCGGCTGCCCGGGGCCAGGGACAGGATGTCGTACCAGGCGCGCATCTCGTAACCGCCGTTGCAGGTGACCGGCATGTAGGGCGCATGGGGAAAGATGAAGCGGCCGGTCAGCTCGGGCGGCAGCCCCAGTTCGGGGATGACGGGCACGAAATCGCTGCCGTCGGCACCCAGGCCGTGCAGCCAGATGAGGGCGAAGGTCGGCGCGGAACCGGTATCGATCTGGATCGGGGCTTCGTTCACGGGCACACGGCGGGAAAGAAAACGGGGACCCCGGGTCAGTCCCGGCGCACCGCGTCGGCCCAGCAGTTGGGCGTTTCGTAAAGGCGCACCTGCTGCAGGCGCAGATGGTTGCCGTAGCTGTCCTGATAGACCGCATCGAGAATGCGGAAAGCCGCTTCCGACAGGTTTTCCGCCGTGGGAATGCAATCCAGCACCACGGTCTTGTGGTCCGGCAGGGTCTGCAGGAATTCCACCACCGCCTTGTCCCCGGCATAGACCAGGAAGGCGTGGTCCCACACATCCACCACATGGGCCTTGGCCAGGGCCTTGACGTCGGAGAAGTCCATCACCATGCCGTTGGCCGGATCGCCGTCCTTGCTGATGATGTCGCCGGCCAGGGTGATTTCCAGGACGTAGCGGTGCCCGTGCAGATGGCGGCACTGGCTGCGGTGATCGGGAATGCGATGGCCGGCATCGAATTCCAGGCGGCGGGTGATTAGCATGCTGGGGAGGTGTTTTTGTAAGCCGCTGATTATATCATTGGCCACCAGCCCGCCCCGCCGCCGCTGCCGGGCGCCTCTCCGGCC
>CABHOJ010000070.1 GCA_902168195.1 uncultured Methylotenera sp. | reverse complement strand
AGATACGGCTGCTCGGGCCAATCATCGCGTCTGGCAAACAGCACCGGCACGCCGGCGACAGCCGCCTCGACGAAGGCGCCATAGCCGGGCTTGGTCAACAGCACATCGCAGCTCGCGAGGATGTCGGAGAACGGCATGGCCAAGGCCTCGAACGGCATCATGTCATGGCGTGAGCGATGCGTCAGCCAATCCGCCTGCACCAGCCATTTCACCTGCGGCAGCTGCGGCCAGTGCTCGACCGAGCAAGATGTCGGGATGCCGCCCATGCTGACCAGCACCAAGCGATCTTCCGGCGCGAGCCCGAGCCGTGCATCGATCTCCTTGCGACGCGGGGTGGCAGCATCGGCGAGCGGCCCGATGGCGACCCGCTGAGGCAGCCAGGACATCGGCATCGAAGGCGCGGGCTGCAGGAAGCTCCTCGCCTGCAAATAGGCCGACTCGATCTCCCGCAATATGTTCTCTGCACCCGACTTGTTCGAACAATAATGCCGGAAGACATCCGCCCAGTTCAAGGAACACAGGCTCACGCTCGGAACACCCAGCAAGCCGGCGGCGGCGAGTGGCAGATAGGCGACATCGGTCATGACCAGATCGGCGCCGATCGCCTGCAAGCGCTGTGTCTCGTCGGCGACTTTCGCCAGCCAATCGGCATGGAAATTGGCATAGGCCTGCATGCTGGCCTCGACATCCACCTGCAGCGCGGAAACCATCACCATACCGAAATCGGTGGATTCTGCCAGGTAACGGAACTCCGGCTGGATACGCTGTCTCAACAGGGGTTCCGGTATCGTGGTGCGCACCGTCAGTTGCAGCATCGGCAATAGGGTGTGCAAGGCATTCAGCACAGGCGCGACTTGCGCCAGATGCCCGTAACCATGTCCGGAGATGCACACCAGTAGATGAGGATGTTTTTCCATTAAAGCTTTACAGCGGGATGCGCTTCCATACAATGAACCGTCATTTTATGTTCAGACCACCCGTTAATCGATCGCCAGAAAGAAAATCCATGCCGCTTTCAAGAATACTCGTGACGCTCACCTGTGTGTTCGGCCTCCAGTTCGCCCATGCGGACGTCTTGCCGCAAGCCCAGGTCGGGATCAAGATCCCGCTCACCAAGAAACCGACCACACGCCCGATGACGGTCGCCTATGTGGGATACCTCAGCCGCTACTACATCGCTGACGGCGGGCTGGCGCCGATGCCGGGCGAAATGGAGATCGCCCTATCGAAGTCGCAAGTCCATGTCTTTGACGCCAAAGGCAACTACCTCGCTTCCGGCAAACCGGGGCTGGATAACCGCTCCATCTATTTCAACCCGAATACCCACAAACTGGAATCGGTCACCTACAACGTCTCGAGTGACGCCGGGTTCAGCCCGAATACCGGCGTCTTCGCCATCGAGCTGACCGAAGCCGGCGACATCAAGGATTTCCCGACCGAGATCGCCGCGTTCAACCCGGCTTTCGGCAGTGCAGCGACCATGCCGACCTACGATGCCGACAACAACCGCTACCTGGCGAAGCAGGAGCGCTCGAACAAGGTGTTCATCGTCGAACTTGGCAAGCGTGAGCGGGTCGGTGAGATCACTCTGGATTTCGCCGCGGCCGGGGTCGTGCATGACGACCTCAGCGAACACTTCATCGCCTACACGGGCATCCCGGGCGAAGAGCTGGCGCTACTGGACGTGGATCATAAAGCGGTACTGGTGTTCAACATGGATGGCAAGCTGGTCGGCAAGAGCGCCTTGCCTGCAACGATGAAACTGCGCGCGCACAATCATTACAACGGATTAGGCTATGCCAACGGCATGATGTTCGTCTATCACGAACCGGAAGGCGAATTCGGCACCTACTACGGATTCAAGATCTCTGATAAAGCACAGGTCAACTAGCCGGCCTAGTCATCAATGGACGTGTCCCGTGCCAGTCATCGGCTGGCGCAACACATGCCCCAAACGTAAAAACGGCGACGCTGGATCGATCCGCGTCGCCGTCATCATTACCGCAGCAACCTAGCCCGAGAGCTTCTTGCCTACGGCTTCCGATACATAGCCCAGAATCGCACCGACGACCATCGAGACCGGGATCATGACATCCGTCATGTTGACTACGCCACCGTCATTCGCAGCGCCGGCAACATCCACCCCTACCCATGTCGCAGCGCCAAGGAAAGCGCCTGGAATGAAGGCCAGCAGGGATATCTTGGCTTGCACACAGAAGATGAAGGCGACGATGCCGAAGATGATGGCGAGGATGACCACGCTGCCGCCACCGACCATGGCGAACACATACAACGCCACTGCTGCCCAGAAATTACCTGCGAGATTGGAGGCGATCGCTTTCTGTAATCCGCCAGAGCCTCCCCCAGCAGCATAGAACGTTGCCCAAGCCACGATACCGGCCCAAACGATCAAACCAAGTTCAGGCATCCCGACCGACACATAGACCCATGCGGCGATCAGTACGCCGATGCTGATACCTAACGCTACGAGTGCATCCATTGTATTTCCTCCCAAAACGAGTTGTTGTGGAACTACAGCGGACAGAGAAGCATGTCTGCAGATCTTGACCGTCTGCTGATGCTTAACACGTCAAGTCCGCTGGCAGGATAGTAGACTGATTTTGTCGGGAATGACAACCATTTTGCACCAACAATGTGCAAACGACGCTAAACGACGAGGGCTAATTCAAGGAGGGAGGTATGTAGTTCCAGTGTTTGCGCCAGGCGCCCACGACCAGATTGGGGTATTGCGGTTGACCGAGGCTGCCGTTATATCGACCCAGAGCGCGGTAGAGGTCACCGCGTTCGATATCCAAGTAATGGCGCAGGATGGTACAGCCGTATCGCAGGTTGAGCCGGAGATGGAACAGGTTATGGTCGGCATTGCCGATCGTGCGCACCCAGAACGGCATCACCTGCATGAATCCGCGCGCGCCGACCGAGGACACCGCATATTTCTTGAAGCCACTCTCGACCTGGATCAGCCCCAGCACCAGCTGCGGATCGAGACCGGCACGCGTCGCCTCGTAATGCACGGTACGCAGGAAGTCTTCGCGCATCACGGGGTCCGGCATACGCTTCTCGAGGCGGCGCGACATATCCTGCAACCATCGCATGCCTTCCGGATCGTTGACGAACATCAGGCGCGGGGCTGCGTTGTCACTGATGGATTTCTGCATCATGGCGCGAACGCTGTTCGACAATGGCTCCTCTTTCTGCCCGCCGGCCCACACGTTGGCGGACGATAGCAGCATGAAGACAGCCAATATCCAGATCTTTCGCATGATCAGCGCAACACCTGCTTCAGTCTGGCGACGATGTCGGTCAATGCCACGGCCTGCGCTTCGGCATCGGTGCGGGCCTGGTATTCGGCATTGCCTTCCTTCAGGCTGCGCTCGCCCAGTACCACACGATGGGGGATACCGATCAGTTCCATGTCGGCGAACATGACGCCCGGGCGCTCGCCACGGTCGTCGAACAACACGTCGATGCCGGCGGCTTGCAGTTCAGCGTAAAGCTTGTCGGCCGCCTCTTTGACCAGTTCACTACGATCCATGCCGATCGGGCATACCACCACTTCGAACGGCGCCATGGCGGCCGGGAAGACGATGCCTTTGGCGTCGTTGCCCTGCTCAATGGCGGCACCGACGATACGGGAGACCCCGATGCCGTAGCAGCCCATCTCCATGATCTGCGTCTGACCGTGCTCGTCCAGATAGCTGGCGCCCATCGCCTGGGCATACTTGGTACGCAGCTGGAAGATATGACCGACTTCAATACCGCGACACAAGTCCAGCGTGCCCTTGCCATCCGGGCTGGGGTCGCCGGTGACGACATTACGGATATCCGCGACGACCAAAGGCTCTGGCAGATCTCGACCGAAGTTGACGCCGGCCAGGTGGTACTTGGGCTTGTTGGCGCCACAGACGAAATCGCTCATGGCCGCAACCGTATGATCCGCATAGATCTTGACGCTGGCGGCGACGCCGACCGGCCCGATGAAGCCCGGCGGGCAATGCAGCGCCGAACGGATCTCTTCCTCGGTGGCGAAACGGAAGTTGGCGAGACCGGGCAACTTGGCCGCCTTGATCTCGTTCAAGGTGTGATCGCCGCGCAGGAGCAACAGATAGAACTGGCCGTCGGCTACCAGCGCGATGGCCTTGACCGTTTTTTCGATACCGATACCGAGCAAAGCCGCGACATCCTCGCACGCCGTATGCTTCGGCGTCTCGACTTCGCGCATCGCTTCGGCAGCAGCAGCCCGTGGCTGCGTCGGCGGCAAGGCCTCGGCCAACTCGACGTTGGCCGCGTAATCGGATCGCTCGCAGTAGGCAAGCGCATCCTCACCCGAATCCGCCAGTACATGGAACTCATGCGAACCGTCGCCGCCGATGGCGCCGGTGTCCGCCTTCACCGCGCGGAACTTGAGCCCGAGACGATCGAAGACGTTGCTGTAAGCCTGGTACATGATCTGGTAGGTCTGCTCCAGCGACTCGAAACTGGTGTGGAAGGAATAGGCGTCCTTCATGACGAATTCACGTGCACGCATCACGCCGAAACGCGGGCGGATCTCATCGCGGAACTTGGTCTGGATCTGGTAGAAATTCAGCGGCAACTGCTTGTAGGAACGGATCTCCTTGCGCGCGATGTCGGTGATGACCTCTTCATGCGTCGGGCCGAAGCAAAAATCGCGTTCGTGCCGATCGCGGATCTTCAGCATCTGCGGGCCGAATACCGCCCAGCGGCCGGTCTCCTCCCAGAGCTCCTTGGGTTGCACCGCCGGCATCAGCAATTCCAGCGCGCCCGCCTTGTTCATCTCGTCGCGCACCACGTTCTCCACCTTGCGCAGCACGCGCAGGCCCAGCGGCATCCAGCTGTAGAGCCCGGAACCCAGGCGCTTGATCAGGCCGGCGCGCAGCATGAGCTTATGGCTGGGGAGCTCGGCCTCCTGTGGGGCTTCTTTCAGGGTGGAGATGAAAAACTGGGATGCGCGCATGTACGACTCTTCGAAGACGGGATCAAGGTGCGGATTTTATAGGGAAATGCAGGCCAAGTCAGCTTTTGACGGGACGTGGGGCTTTACCTGGCGGGGCTATCCTCGGGCTTCCAGCCACCCTTCCATTGTTCCAGGGGCACCACGACCGCAGGCTGCCCATTGTCGTAGAACCAGGCATCGACCGCGTAGCGTTGACCGCCCTGCTTCTCCTGAATGGCGGCGGTGGTATGCGGCCAGCCGTTGAGGAAGAACCCCCGTGTCTTGGTGTCGATGATCTCGTGATACTGCAGATAACCCGCTTGCTGCAGGAGCTTGAGGTAGGTCTTGGTGTTCGCCGCCTCGTCGTTGCAATCGAGCTGATTCTTGTAGCGCACATCGACGAAGGTACCCGCACGGTCTTCGCTGGTACCGGTCTGGCGTCCGACCATCTGCTCCATCATGCCGATGGCCTGGCTGATGCGCGCGCGTTCCTGCGCGGCATCGGCAGAAGGGGGCTGGAACAGTTGCTGGATCGAAGACCAGCCTGCGGCATCGAAAGCGGCCTTCGCCACCCCGGCGCATCCGCCGCCGTAACAGACCTCGAACCCCGAAAGCGCAGGCGTTTGCCGCAACACGCGATTGAGGTCATCGCTATTCGCCAACACAGTCGCCGGCAACAAGGCGAGCAGGCTAAAGCAGTATCGGCGCATCGCTGAGTTCGTTGGGATGATCCTTCACCGGCGGATAGTGCTGCTGGAGCAAGGCACTGATGCGCGTGATGCCTTGCAACACGCCAGCCTCGAATTCGCCGCGTCGGAACATCGCTTCCATCTCATGGCAGATGGTTTCCCAACCCGCATTGCCGACATGCGCATGGATGCCGCGGTCGGCGACGATCTCGACGTCATGGTCCGCCAGCAGCAGATAGATGAGCACGCCGTTGTTCTGGGCGGTATCCCATACCCCAAGTTCGGAGAACACCTCGAGCGCACGTTGACGCGGAGCGGTGCCTTTCACCAGCGCATGCGGATGCAAAGACACCTCCACCGCAAAACGCAGTTGACCGCTGTGCAGGCGCTCGCTTTCGCGGATCGCCGTTTCGATATGGGTCAGCGCCTGGCGTGACAGATAGCCATGCACCTGCCAGGGTGCGCTGAACAAATGCCGGAAGAATCGCTTGAATCGCTGCATCATCGTTCGCTCTTTCTCACCAATCGCCGGAGGCACCACCACCGCCAAAGCCGCCACCGCCACCGGAGAACCCGCCGCGTCCGCCGAAACCACCACCGCCCGAGTAGCCGTTCAGCATGCCTAACCCGCCCGACATTGTCAGCAGGAAGGCGATGAACGCGATGACGATGGCGATGAGCATACCGCCGCCTAGCAGCCAGACCGCTGCGCCGACCAGGCCACCGTTGACGGCGCCGCCAAGGAAATTACCGAAGATGGCGCGCAACACGCCGCCCACCAGCAAACCGCCGAATAACAGCATGGGCAGCAGGTCGCCCCAGTCGCCCTGGCTGGCTTGTCTTTGAGGCGGCTCGGGTAACGGTTCACCGTTGATGCGGGCGATAAGCTGGTCGATGGCGGCATCCAGACCGCCATAGAAATCACCTTGCTTGAACCGTGGCTTCATGGCATCGAGGATGACCTGATTGGCGATGCTGTCCGGCACGATGCCCTCAAGCCCGTAGCCGACTTCGATGCGCATCTTGCGATCCTCCTTGGCGACCAGGATCAGGATGCCGTCATCGATACCCTTGCGGCCCAGCTTCCAGGCTTCCACCACACGGATCGAATACTGCTCGATGGCTTCTGGTTGTGTCGTGGGCACCAGCAGGATGGCGATCTGACTGCCTTTCTGCTGCTCGAACTGCGCCAGCTTGGATTCGAGCGCAGCCTGCTCGTTCGCACTCAGAGTCTGGGTCAGATCGGTGACGCGCTGCTGCAGCGACGGGATCGCGACCTCATCCGCGGCGGATGCCGACAGACAAAGGACCAGCAGGATCGCTGCCAGCCCACGCCGGAAAAGGCTCAATGCCATCCGTGTTTACTTGTTGAAATCGACGACGGGAGGCTTGGACAGCTCAGCCTCATTCTCCACCGCAAAGTTAGGCTTGGTCTTGTAGCCGAACATCATCGCCGTCAGGTTATTGGGGAAGGAACGCACGGCGACGTTGTATTCCTTGACGGCCTTGATGTAACGATTACGCGCGACAGCGACGCGGTTCTCAGTACCGGACAGTTCGGCCTGCAAGTTGAGGAAGCTGGTATCCGCCTTGAGTTGCGGATAGTTCTCGGCGACCACCAGCAAACGCGAAAGCGCAGAGGTCATCTGACTTTGGGCCTGCTGGAAGCGCGCAAACGCGGCTTCATCGTTCAGCAGCTCCGGTGTCGCTTGGATGCTGCTAACCTTGGCACGCGCCTCGGTCACCGCCGTCAATACCTCTTTCTCGTGCGAGGCATAGCCTTTTACCGTGTTCACCAGGTTAGGCACCAGATCGGCACGGCGCTGATACTGGTTGAGGACTTCGGACCAGTTGGACTTCACTTCTTCGTCCAGGGACTGGAAGGTGTTGTAGCCGCAACCGCTCAGCGTCAGCACCATGAGCAGGGCGGACAGTTTCAGAAGAATGGAACGCATGACGACTCCTTGGTTTTGGTTAATCAGTTGTCTATTAAACCGGCTAATTGAGAAGATGGTGGCGATGCAGGCGATTGCAAGTCCGATGCCTGCAAATCGCGCATGGTCTTGACCGCAAAACAGAGGTCTTCCCAGGCTTTGGCTTTGTCCATGAGATTGCGTAGCAAGTATGCGGGATGGTAAGTGACGATCACCGGCACGCCGTTGTAGGCATGGAGCTTGCCGCGCATGGCGGCGATGGTATCGTCACTGCCCAGCAGCGATTGCGCGGCGAACTTGCCCAATGCGAGGATCAGCTTGGGCTGGATCAGTTCGACCTGGCGTTTAAGGAAAGGATCGCACTGTTCGACTTCCTCGCCGTGCGGGTCGCGATTCTCCGGCGGCCTGCATTTCAATACGTTGGCGATATAGACGTTCTCGCCGCGCTTGAGCTTGATCGCCGCCAGCATGTTGTCGAGCAGCTTGCCGGCCTGGCCGACGAAAGGTTCGCCGCGCTTGTCCTCTTCGGCGCCCGGCGCTTCGCCGATGATCAGCCATTCCGCCTTCGGATCGCCGACCCCGAACACGGTTTGTGTCCGCGTCTTGGCCAGGCCACATGCCTGGCAATCGGGAACGCATGCCTGCAAGCCCTGCCAGTCGAGCTTCATGATGCTGTCGCGGCGACCGACGCCGAGAGTCGTGGTCAAGGGCGGCAGCTCATCATCCGCGCCTGGCATCTCATCAAAGACCGGCATCTCTTCCCAAGGGGCATCGGGCGCCTCGGCGAGCATCGCGGTCTCCGTCACAACTGTTTCAGAGATGACTTCTACTTCTACAGCCTCCGCTTGATGTTCCATCACGGCTGCTGGCTCCGGACTCGACTCTAGGCGTGGTTCTGATCCTGGCTCTGCTGCTGGCGCGGATGAGGCGGATGGCGAAGCAGGTTTGGTCTGGGCCTGCTCGCGCAGCTTCCAGGCCGGCAACAGTTCCAGCTCGCGCAACATGTCATCGCGGGTCAGGCTCATCGCATTCCTCTCATAAGGCCATTCCCATCAGGATCGCATCCTCGCGGCCGTTCGCTGCAGGGTAGTAGCCGCGCCGCACCGCCATCTCGTTGAAACCGACACTTTCGTACAAATGGATCGCCGCCATATTCGAGGGGCGCACTTCGAGGAAGATATTGGCAGCGCCATGACCGCGGGAGATCTGCATCATGTAATCCAGCAGGGACCTTCCCAAGCCGCGCCCCTGATGCGACTTGGCGATACTGATATTCAAAAGGTGGGCTTCGTCCAGCACCAGCATCACTACCGCGTAACCGAAGATGTGGCCATGCGTTTCGTATACCCAGGCGCTGTACCCCGCATTCAGCGAGTCGCTGAAATTGCCGCGTGTCCAGGGGTAAGGGTAGATGGTCGGCTCGATCGCCATGATGGCGTCAAGATCCGCCATCTGCATCGGGCGGAATTGCAGCGCCTGATCGAGCAAGGCATTCATTCAGCGATACCGAGCTTCTGCCCTGCCTCGCGTTCGCTGGTCTTGAGGGCGACTTTGTCGCGGACATAGATGGGCGCGGCTTCGGCAGCGGGCCTGCCTTGCCCGGCGGCGAACATTGGCAACGCCAATCGAGCGATGGCGGCAGCATGCGGGAATGCGTCCGGCGATGTTCGCGTCAGCTGACCCATATAGGCCTGTCCCAGCAACTCGGCATAGGCTTTCCAGCCGCTGCCGACGCCTACCCAGCCCTCGCCTTCGACCACAGGCACGGCCTCTGGCTTGTACAGGCCGGGGGTCAGCAATTCCTGCCAGACACCCTCCTGTAGTGTATAGACGGCGTGATACACCTCACCCATCCGTGCATCGAGACAGGCGATCACCTTTTCCGAATCGCTCGCCTCAGCGAGCGCCTGCAAGGTACTGATCCCGACCACCGGCAGATTCGCGCCGAACGCGAGTCCTTGCGCCACCCCACAGCCGATACGCAACCCGGTGAAAGAGCCGGGGCCCGCACCGAACGCGATGCCGTCCAGTTGCGTGAGCTCGATGGCGGCTTCTTCTAGCAATTCGCGCAACAAGGGCAGGATGCGCTGGGAATGGGTCTGGCCCGCATGCAGTTCACGCGTACGCATCTCCCCATCGAGCAGGAGCGCCAATGTCAGGTATTCGGTGGAAGTATCGAGTGCAAGTAGCTTCATTCGGCTTTGATCGCGGCCATGTTGTCGAAGAATTCTACTACGTCCGCCACCTCGCGCGTTCGCCTGAACGGCGGCAGGCTCTGCCAGATGCGTCGGCCGTAGGGTTTGCTGATGAGGCGCGGGTCGCAGATCATCAAGACGCCGGTGTCGGTCTCGTCGCGGATCAATCTCCCCGCCCCCTGTTTCAGCGTGATGACGGCGTAAGGCAGCTGGTATTC